>CAZEWD010000005.1:8882-13445 GCA_964515725.1 uncultured Binatia bacterium (SeqCode) | reverse complement strand
TGTTGGGCATACCGATCATATCGATGCGAATCAGGCGTCGCGCCAACGCATAGGTCAGCGGTGACACCTTGTACATGATGACCATCGGCTTACCGAGGAGCGCCGTTTCGAGTGTCGCTGTCCCCGATGCAACCAGGGCAGCGTCGGCAGCATGCACCAGGTTGTACGTGTCTTCCCGGATGGCGGGAATTTGCAGTTCTCGTCCGCTGAGCGCCTGTTGCAGATCCTCCGGACTGAGGGTTTGGGCCAGCGCCAATACGGCCTGCCATCCGTGCTCTCGTAACTGGAGCGCAGCTTCATGGGCAGCTCCCAGGAGAAGCCCGATCTCTTTCTTACGACTTCCCGGTAGCACGGCGAGCAGCGGCTTGTCTGGAGCGAATCCGTATCGGGCCCGCGTCTCCTCGGCCGATCGTGTCGGAGCCACGATGTCGAGGAGTGGGTGGCCAACGAATTTTGCCAGATCGCGGCCATCCGTGTTGTAGAGAGCCTCCTCAAAGGGGAAGACGACGCCGAGCCGGTCGACGCGCCGGGCAATCTTTCGGACACGGCCGCTGCGCCACGCCCATACCTGTGGGCTGATGAAATAGAAGACCGGGATACCGAGTTTGCGGGCGCGCTTGGCGAGCATCAGGTTGAACTCAGGGTAATCGATGAGCATGAGCAGAGCCGGACGCTGTTCGCGCATGAAACGGACGAGTGCGCGGTAGGCGCGCAACAGCCGGCCGAGCGTGCCGAAGGTTTCGACCAATCCCATCGTTGCCACACTCGCCGTATCGACGAGAATCTGCATGCCTTCCGCTCGGAGATGCATTCCACCGATTCCTGCGAACCTCAGAGTCGGATCGCTTTTCTTCATGGCGCGTATCAATTCGGCGCCGTGAAGATCGCCAGAGGCCTCGCCGGCCACAAGAAGAACGGTACGGTCCATCGTCCTCTACGCCGTTTCCATGTTGCGATGGATCTGGTCTGCGAGTTCGAGCGCTCGCAATGCCGTCCGTCCGTCGACCAGGGGACGTTCGCGTGTACGGACCGCATGGACGAAGTGTTCAATTTCGTCGAACAGCGCGTCACCGTCTCCCAGTGAAAGCTCTTCCGCGGTAATGGTGGGCAGGCCGTCGACTGTCTGGCGGCGCGCCACTCGCACGTGTTTCTCGCCGTAGTCGACGGAGACGTACATGTCGCTCTGGAAGAGACGGATCTTGCGTTCGCGTTTCGTGGCCACCCGGCTGGCGGTGACGTTGGCGATACAGCGGTTGGCGAAGCGTATCCGTGCGTTGGCGATGTCAATGTTACCCGTCAGCACCGGCACGCCGACCGCTTCGACGCTTTGTACCTCCGCGCCGACCAGACTCAGGATCACGTCGAGATCGTGAATCATCAGATCGAGAATGACATCCACATCGGTGCCTCGATCGACGAACGGCGCCAGACGGTGGCATTCGATGAAACGCGGTTGCTGGATCATGTTGGTGAGTGCCCGGATGGCCGGATTGAAGCGCTCCAGATGACCTACCTGCAGGATGCGTCCGTGCCGGTCCGCCTGTTCGACCAGCGCCCGCCCGTCCTCAACGGATTGGGTCATGGGCTTTTCGACAAGGACGTCGATGCCGGCTTCGAGCAACTCGCTGGCGATTTGGTAATGCAGGGGAGTGGGCACGGCCAGACTCACACAATCGATCCGGCCGAGGAGTTCGTGGAAGTCTGCAAGGCCACGTGTTCCTGCCTGTGCAGCGACTTCCGTGGCTCGCGCGGAATCGCTGTCGACCACTGCCACGAGTTCGACGTCGTCGAGGCTGGCGTACTTCTGTGCATGGAAGCGTCCCAGATACCCAACTCCGATGACGGCGGCGCGCAGGCGTTTCATGGATGCACTCCGACCACGCTCAATTGTGCCTCCTCCGCCGCGGCGATGAACTCGGCCTTGTCCAGCAAGATCGTCTTGCCCGCCTCCAGGGCGAGTGCCGAAACACCGGCAGCGTGGCAAACCTCGACGGTGTGCGGGCCAACCGCCGGAACATCGAATCGAAGATCCTGTTGCGGTTTGCTGACCTTCACGACGACACAGCCGGGCCGCCCGCGCTGAATGGCTGCATCGGTTCCTTCGATCGCTTCGACGGCCAGCACGATCCGCGATTTGATCACAACGGTCTGACCAATATCCCAGCGTCCAATCCCTTTTGCCACTTCGACCCCGAAACGGATGTCCTTCCATTCCTCTTCGTTGGGTGTGCGTGAGGTCAGGACGGCGGCCGGGGTGAGAATGCTCGTCAGAAAGAGGGTGGATTCGACGATACGGATTCCTTCGCTCTCGAGCTCCTCGGCAATGCCCCGCAGCAGGGCATCGTCTCCAAAACTCGCCATTCGGCTCAGGAACTGCATGCCTCGCTCGTCCGGCGCAAAGTGCTCGAGCAGGGCCGATTTCTGGATACCTCCCGCCATCACCGCACGATCCAGACCCGCTTCTTTGAAGACGCGGATCATCTTGCCCAGTTCACCCACCTTGATCCAGGTGAGCGAGCGCACTTCACCGGCGATTTCTGGAAGGGATTCACCGGTGTGGGCCACGGCAATCACTTCCACACCCTCGGCGCGCGCCGTTTGTGCGAACAGGAGCGGGAAGCGGCCGTTCCCGGCAATGAGTCCGATTCGTTTCATCGGGAAGAGGAAATGGGACGAATGCGGCCCATGGCGCGTTTCGCTTACCGGCAAACCCCGCGTTCCGAGGATTCCACGAACTTCACGAATCGGTCGACCGCCGGGCAGCCGGTGATTTCCGTGCGGATGCGGTTCACCGCATCGACCACACGCAGCTTTTCGTTGAACATGATGCGATACGCCCGTTTGATCTGCATGATCGTTTCGGAGTCGAACCCACGGCGCTTCAAACCGAGCGAGTTGAGGCCGTGCAGACGCGCCCGGTCCCCGGTCGCGTTGCAGAAAGGGGGGACGTCCTGTGACACCATCGACCCGGCGCCGATGAGGGCCGACTCTCCGATGCGGGTGAACTGGTGTACCGCGCTGAGAGCGCCGAGTACGGCAAAGTCTTCGATGGTGACGTGTCCGGCAAGCTGCACTCCATTGGCGACGATGATGCGGTTGCCAAGATTGCAGTCGTGCGCCACGTGCGTGTAATTCATGAGCAGGTTGTCGCTGCCGACGACGGTGCGCAGGCCGCCACCTTCGGTTCCGATGTGCAGCGTGGCGAATTCACGGATCGTGTTGCGGTCGCCGAGGATGAGCACACTGTCTTCACCGCGGTACTTGAGGTCCTGCGGAACGGCCCCGACCGAGGCGTGGTGAAAGATCCGGTTTCCTTCGCCAATCGTGGTTCGCCCCTCGATGACGGCATGCGCGCCGATTCGTGAGCCACGGCCGATGCGCACCTGGGAACCGACGATGGCGTAGGCGCCGATCTCCACGCCGGCGTCAATCTCGGCTCCGGCCGCGACGATGGCCGTAGGGTGAATGAGTGTGTTCAAAGCTGGATCCGTGGGGTTTCTGTGAGCAGCAGATCGGCTTCAGCGACGATCTGCTCTTCGACGCGCACAACTCCGCGTACCTTCCAGAGAGGAGCCCGGTACTTCAGCACGGAGACCTCGATGTGGAGCTGGTCGCCCGGCAGGACGGGCCGCCGGAAACGGGCACCATCGATTCCTGTCAGGACAACGACCTTGCCAACATCGCCGATGGCGCGGTGGGCGAGCAGTGCCCCCGCCTGTGCCATTGCCTCACAGATCAGTACGCCTGGCATGAGCGGCTGCTCGGGAAAATGACCGCGGAAATACGGCTCATTGATCGAGACGTTTTTGATCGCAACGATGCGCTCGCCGTTCTTCAACTCGAGGACTCGATCGACGAACTGGAACGGAAAGCGGTGCGGCAGGAGTGCCGCGATCTCGTGGTAGCCGAGGCTTGTCATCAATTCCGGACTTACTTCTTCTTGCGATTGTACTCCTTGAGGATCTCGTCCGTGAGATCGGCGTTCTTCTTGCCGTACAACACAGCACTGCTCGAGGCTTCGAGGATGAGCGTGTAGGCTTCGTGCTCGCCGTACTCCCGGATGACTTCCTGCAACTCTCTCAGAATCGCTCCGGTCAGTTCGTTGTCCTTGCGCTCCAGGTCGGCCTGTGAGTCCTTGTACTCGCGTTCGAAGTCGCGCAACTTACGCCGGTACTCGTCTTCGAGGTTGGAGCGTTCCTCCTCCTTCATGACGGCTGCCTTCTTTTCGAGTTGCTCCTTGAGGTGGTCGATGGCTTCTTTCTTCTTCTTGAGCGAGCCCTGCAGTTTCTCGACCTGACCCTTGAACTCCTCTTTGGCGCGGCGTCCCCGGTCCGATTCGTTCAGGGCCCGTTGCAGGTCAACGTAGCCGATTTTCAACTCTTCGGCGAATGCCGGAACACTGAACGCAAGCATCGCGAGAACCAACCAGCGAACCTTCATGACGAACGGCCTCCTTCGACGGTGTGGCATGCAGCCACTCCGTGCTCGAATACATCGAGAATGGTGAGAATCAAACGATTTGCCGGACCCTGATAACGAAGCGGATGCCTTGATGCACGTCAC
>CAZEWD010000005.1:5566-8872 GCA_964515725.1 uncultured Binatia bacterium (SeqCode) | reverse complement strand
TGAGCGGGAAACCCATTTCGATGCGTAACGGGCCGATCGGGGACAGCCAACGAAAGCCGCCGCCGGCCGACATACGGATGTCCCCCATGTCGATGCCGCGTGAGGCGAGGAATGCATTGCCGGCATCGAAGAAGGCGACTCCCTTCAGCCCGAGCGCCTCGACGATCGGAAAGATGAGCTCATTGTTGAAGATGAGTTGCTGGCTCCCGCCGATCGACGTGCGTCCCAGACCTTCACCATATTGATTGTATAAGGGTACGCGGTCGCCCATCGACAGGATGTGATAGCCCCGAATGGAGTTGATACCGCCCGGAAAGTAGCGTTCGAAAAGGGGTAGTTCGGTGTATTTTCCGTAGCCTCGGCCAAACCCGATGTTGGCGCCGAACGAGTAGACGAGAGTTCCCAACGGTTCCCATCTGAAAAAAGGATAGTAGACACGGGTGCGAGCTTCGGCTTTGTAGAATTTGCTTTGGCCACCGACGCCAGCGAACTCGAATGAGACGTCGAGCAAAGAGCCGCTCGTCGGGTCGAACGGATGATTGCGAGTATCGCGGAAAAGGCGAGGCGTCAGGCTGCTCGTCAGACTGGTGCCCTGTTCTGCGGCAATCTCCGTCGGTGCGAAGGGGCTCACTTCGGTGATTTCGGCGTTCTCGATACGGTATTCGATACCCACGCGGGTGTCTTCCAGGGAATAGCCCCACAGATCGTTCCAGCCGAACCCTGTCAGTGGATACAGGAGGCGGAAGGCCGCGCCGGTGCCGCCGCGCGTGAAATCCTGGAATAGAAGGCGCCAGTTGAAGGCGTTGATACCGGCCGTCAGGTCCGTGTCGAGGAAATACGGATCCGTCAGATCGGCGCTGAAATTGCGTCGGATGGAGCCGAAATCGGCGTTGAGAATCAGCCGCAGGCCACGACCCAGAAGATTGATTTCCGACAGCCGCACGTTGAACAGGTAAGATTCACCCGATGAAATACCGGCGCCGGCCGAGAAGGAACCGGTGGACGCCTCCTTCACATCGACCAGCAGGTCGAGGCGATCCTCGTTTTCGGCCTTGCGCGTCGTCAGGTTGACGTCTTCGAAAAAACCGAGACGGCGCAGTCGCTCCTGGCTCCGTTTCAACTTGGATCCGGAGAACATCTCCTGTTCGACGAGGCGAAGTTCACGGCGTAGCACTTTGTCACGGGTCTTCGTGTTTCCGGTGATGACGATCTTGTCGATGTAGACCTGTGGACCCTCGCCGACTTTATATGCGACATCGACGGTCCTGGTGACTGGACTCACCTCGGTATCCGGCGAGACGTTGACGAACGCATAACCAGCATCGCCGTAAATCTCGGTCAGCGCATTGATGTCCTCACGCAGTTTGCTCGTACGGAAGATGTCGCCGTTGGCGAGGTTCAGGCGCGAGCGCGCCGCCTCCATATCAGGCAATTGATCGCCGGTGATTTCGACGGTGCCGACCTTGTACTGCTCGCCTTCGTCGATCTTGACCGTGACGTGCAACCCGTCCTTCTGCCGTTCCACTTTGGGCTCATCGACCTTCACGTCGATGTAGCCGTTGTCGTAATAGAAGGCCGTGAGGCGCTCCATGTCGGTCTTGAGGACTTCGCTGTCGAGATTGCCGGCGCCGGTAATGAAGGAGATGATGGATTTCTCCTTCGTCTGCATCAGGCCCGAGAGCTGACTGTCACGGAAGGCACGATTGCCCTCGAACTCCAGATCGCTGATGCGCACGATTTCGCCTTCCTCGACCTTGAACTTGAGGACGACTTCATTGTTTCCCAGAGGTTCTGTCGAATCGACGATCTTTGCGTCGAGGTAGCCCTTTTTTTCGTAGAGCTTTTTTGCCTCTGCGATGCCTCGACGGATTTTCGTCGGGTCGAGGATCGTGTTGGGACGGATTTTCATCGCTCCGTCCAGGTCTTCCCGGCTGATCTTGTTCTCCCCTTCGATCTTGATCTCACGGATCAACGGGCGCTCTTCGACGCGATAAGTGAGGATCCACTGGCCGGAGCGTTCCGACCAATCGACCTCGACTCGGTGAAAAAACCCGGTCCGGTAAAGACTCTGATCGTCTTCATCGACCGTTTCATCGTTCAGCCGGGAACCGACGTGGGAACGGAGTTGCACCCGGATCGCTTCGTCCTCGACTCGATGGTTGCCTTCGATCGAAATACGGTCGATCCGCGGCTGGGTCTGTGCGAGCCCTACCGTCGTGAGGGCGATCAGCAGGGCGAGGCCCATCACAACCGAAAGCAGCCGCATTCACACCTCGTCGAAATTGAGCGGTCGCCACGTAGCAGACGCCTGCCGGTGAGTAAACCACAGAGGGCATGCGTGCTGCATGGGCGGGAAAGGGACGTCAGAGAGCTTCTGCCAGCTTGCCGTGCTGGAGCCTCAAGGTCCGGTGCGCCAGCCGTGAGAGGTCTTCGTTGTGTGTGACCAGCACCATTGTCATGCCGTGTTCACGGTTGAGTTCCATGAGGAGCTGATGGACCGCGGTGGCGGTGTCGGGGTCGAGGTTGCCGGTCGGTTCGTCGGCGAGGACGGCCCGTGGGGAGAGGACGATGGCGCGGGCGATGGCGACGCGCTGCTGTTCTCCGCCGGAGAGCTGGCCGGGGCGGTGTTCGAGGCGATCACCCAGCCCAACGCGCTCCAACAGTCGTTCTGCTTCTGTCCGGGCTTCGCTTGAGGGCTTGCCCTGGATCAGGGCGGGCATCATGACGTTCTCCACGGCGCTGAAGTCCGGCAGCAGATGGTGAAACTGAAAAATGAAGCCGATCTGCTTGTTGCGAAAGGCCGCCTGTTCACGTTCGCTCAGCGCAAAGACATCCACTCCGTCGAACAGGATAGTGCCGCTCGTCGGTTGGTCGAGAGTGCCCAGAATGTGGAGCAGCGTACTCTTGCCGACGCCCGACTGACCAATGATGGCAACGACTTCGCCGAGTCCGATTGCCGCGTCGAGATCGGAGAGCACCTCGATGTTACGTCCGCCCCCGTAGATCTTCGACACGCCGATGGCTCGGATCAGTGGTTCAGTCATATCGGATTACCTCGACGGGTGTGAGACGCGCGGCATGTCGCGCCGGGTAGAGAGTCGCAAGCAGGCAAATCAGCAGAGAGGCGGCAGTCACTGCGGCAAAATAGGAGACGTGCATACGCACCGGCAATGTGTCGACGTAGAAGACCCCGGGTGGGAGCGGCACGATCTGGTAGCGTTGCATCAACGCGCAGAGCACGTACGCAACCACATTTCCGATCGCGGTTCCCATGATGCCAATGATCATGCCCTTCGAATGAAAGAT
>CAZEWD010000005.1:0-5556 GCA_964515725.1 uncultured Binatia bacterium (SeqCode) | reverse complement strand
ATCCGCGCGATGCTGCGGCCGGTGGCTCCCATCGATTTCAGGATGGCGATGTCCTTGCGTTTCTCCATCACCACCATGATCAACATGGCGATGATGTTGAAGGCGGCGATCAGCACGATCAACAAGAGGACGATCGCATAGACGTACTTCTCCATTCGCAACGCCGCGAAAAGGCTTCTGTTTTCATCCATCCAGTCGCGTACGTCGAAGCCAGGGCCTAGCAACTGGCGTACTCTGTCGCGGATCTGGCGTGCGCCGTAGAGGTCGTTGCCGCGCAATTCGATGCCGCTCACCGACGTTCCGAGATCGAAAAAACGCTGCGCGTCCGGCAAATTCATGTACGCCAGCGCCGCGTCGTACTCCGACATGCCGGACTCGAACAGGCCGACGACGACGAAGCGGCGTACGCGCGGGACCAGCCCGACGGCGCTCGGTTGCGCAAGAGGGGAGATGACGCTGACGACATCACCGACGAGCAACCCCAGATGGCGGGAAATGTCCTTGCCGATGATGATACCGGAGAGTTGCACGTCCGTCGTTCGGCCGTCTTCCGGCGGCACGTCGTGCCTCTTGAAGAGATCGTCGTAATTACCATCGCGGAGCTGTTTGTCGATGTCGAGCACCTCCCGTGCTTCCGGGCCGATCCCGCGGATCTGGCACCCGGTGACATTTCCCTGTGAGGACAGCATCACCTGGCCCGTGGCGAAGGGGGCGGCCGCCTCGACTCCGGGTACGCTGCGTACGCGTTGGATGACCGGGCCGGGATCGCTCAGAATGCCTTCAGTCCCGCTGATGACGACCTGCGGGTTGAAGCCGAGAATCCGGTCGCGCAGATCCTCCTCGAAGCCCGTCATGACGGCGAGCACCACGTTGAGGGTCATCACACCGAGGATCACGCCGAACGTGGCGATCCAGGTGATCAGCGAGATGAACTTCTCACGTTGCTTGGCGCGCAGATAACGCAGGCCGATGAAGAGTTCGAAGCGCATCTCATTCGTACCGGATGACATCCACCGGCGAGAGCCGTGCGGCCTGGCGCGCAGGATACATGGTGGCGAGCCAGCAGATCACCAGAGTGGCCAGTGCCACGAGGAGGAAGTACTCGGGGTAGATTCGGACCTGCAGCGTATCGATGCCGTACACACTGCGGTCCAATTCGATGAAGCGGTAACGGCCGATGAGAAGGCAGGCGATCCAGGCGCCGATACTGCCTGTCACCGTGCCGATTGCCCCGAGGATCATTCCTTTGGAAACGAAAATACGGCGGATGGCGCCGCGTGTCGCGCCCATCGACTTGAGGATGGCGATGTCCTTGCGTTTCTCCATCACGACCATGATCAATGTGGAGACGATGTTGAATGCGGCGACCAGCACGATGAGGAGCAGCACGATGAAGTAGACGGTTTTGCCAAGGGCCATGGCGGAGAAGAGGTTTCGATTCAAATCGATCCAGTTGCGCACGCGGTACGGGAAGCCGAGTGCGTCCGCGATCCGTACTCCGACGGCAGGCGCGTCGTACACATTGCTCAGGCGCACTTCGATTCCCGTGACCGCCTCTCCCATACCGAAGAAACGCTGCGCTTGTGTCAGGTCGACGTAGACCAGGGATGAGTCATATTCGGCCAGGCCCGAGTCGAAGAGCCCAGTGATGACGAAGCGTTCGACCTTGGGAACGAGACCAACGGCGGTGGTTTGTGCAGCGGGAGAGATCATGTTGACGATGCTACCGACATGCACTTTGAGCTTCTTGGCGACTTCTCTGCCAACGATCACGGGCGGCAGGGGAGTGTCGCTCCCTTCCACTGTCCTGTTTGCGGGGAGGTCTTCGATCCGCCCTTCCTGCATGTGACGTGCAAGAGGCATGACCCGTTCCGAGGCCGGCGTGACGCCGCGTACGAGCACGCCGTTGACGATGGTTCCCGCCGAGAGCATCGCAGGAGCAAAGACGAAGGGCGCGGCAGCCTCGACCTCCGGCATCTCCTCGATTCGTCCAACCAGGCCGGGCGGATCGATGACAGCACCACTGAAACTGAGCACCACCAGGTGCGGATTGAAACCGAGGATGCGATCTCGCAAGTCCTCTTCGAACCCGGTGTAGACTGCCAGGACGATGTTCAACGTCATGACGCCGATCGTCAGCCCGAGTGTGGCGATCAGCGTGATCCATGAAATGAAGGCCTCCTTGCGCCTGGCTCGCAGGTAACGCAGGCCGATCTGAAGCTCGAAGCGCATGTGAGGTGGAAACCTTGCGGTCAGGTTGTGCAGGCGCGGCCGCTCTGCGCAGTTCCGTCACGGACTTCGCCGTTACGGACGCGATGACAAACGGTGCAACGCACAAGCCGGAAACCGCCTGGCACATCGATCTGCTCGATCCGTGCACGATCCATTTTCATTCTTTTGGGGCGAACATCCGTTGCGCAGAAGACGGCGATGAACCTGTTTTCTTCATTTGGCTTCGGGGCGCATATGTGGAAACAGGATGACGTCACGGATCGACGGGGAGTTGGTCAGCAACATCACCAGCCGATCGATGCCGATTCCTTCTCCGGCAGCCGGCGGCATGCCGTATTCCAGCGCACGCACATAATCTTCGTCCATCTCGTGCGCCTCTTCGTCTCCCGCTGCTCGTGCCTTCATCTGTTCCTCGAAACGCCCTCTTTGATCGTCCGGATCGTTCAGCTCAGAAAATGCATTGCACAACTCGCGGCCGGCGACGAACATTTCGAAGCGGTCGACGTATTGTGGGTGCTCGGCGTTGCGGCGCGCCAGAGGCGAAACCACGGCGGGGTATTGATAGACGAAGGTCGGTTGGATGAGTTCCGATTCTGCTGCCCGCTCGAAAATGTCCGTGAGCAGATAACCCGGGGCAGCGGGTCCCAGATGCGAAATATACTCTTCGTCGATTGTGATGCCCAGCCGGGATGCTGCTGCGCGGATCGCGCCCGCATCGAGCGCAAAGATCGCTTCTCGATCCACGCCCGCCGCTTCAGCCACATAATCCGGAATCGATAGGCGCCGGAATGGTGGTGTCAAATCGATCGTCCAGGTGCCGTAGGGGATCTGACGCTTGCCGATCAGTTCGTCCGCTAAGGAAACGAGTAATTCCTCGGTGAGTTCCATCAGGTCTTCGTAGGTGGCGTAGGCCCAATAAAACTCGAGCATGGTGAACTCGGGGTTGTGGCGGACCGAGATGCCTTCATTGCGGAAGTTGCGGTTGATCTCGAAGACGCGATCGAAGCCGCCGACCAGCAACCGTTTCAAGTACAGTTCGGGTGCGATGCGCAGGAACAAGCGCATGTCGAGCGCGTTGTGGTGGGTGATGAAGGGCCGTGCGGCGGCGCCCCCTGCAATCGGTTGCATCATCGGCGTTTCCACTTCGATGAACTCGCGCGTCATGAAGAAGGATCGGATGCGATCGATGATACGCGCGCGCATGAGGAACACCTGCCGCGATTCTGGGTTGGCGATCAGATCGAGGTAGCGCTGGCGGTAACGGGCTTCGATATCCGTCAGGCCGTGCCACTTTTCCGGCAACGGTCGCAGCGATTTGGCCAGGATGCGCAACTCGCGTGCCTCGATGGTCAGTTCATTGGTGCGAGTGCGAAACGGTTTTCCCGTGACTCCGATGAAATCACCGAGATCGAGAAGTTTGAAAAGCTCGAAGGTTTCTTCACCCACCACATCGCGCTTGACGTAGATTTGCAGCTTGCCGGCACGGTCCTGCAGATGGAGAAAACTGGCCTTGCCGAAATCGCGCATGGTGAGGATCCGCCCGGCGAGGCAGACCGTCTCCGTTGCAGCGCTGAGGCTTTCAGGATCGAGCGAGTCGAAACGTGCCCGCACTTCCGCCGTGGTGTGCTCCGGCTTGAAGTCGTTTGGGAACGGATTGATGCCGCGTGCGCGTAGATCGTTCAGTTTGCGCCGACGCATGCGTTGGAGATCGGAGAGTTCCTCTTCTGCTGCATCACCCACGGTTTGCGCTTTCAAAGATGGATTCGCCGGCCACGTGGCGCGCCGGATGCGCGATGCAGCACAGCGGGCAGCGCTTAACGACCCTGTTTGGACGAGTCAAGCCAGGAGCGCAGCAACACCAGGAGCGCTGCGTCCGTCCTGGCGAGCGTTTACTCTGGCGGCGTGAATGGCTACAGCGCCGGCGTGCATGCCATCCCGGATTTGCAACCGTTGTTCGAACTCCTCCGGGAGGCGGGATACACTTCGGAAGCGCTGCAGCAGAGCCTTTCGATTTCCTACCCTGATGATGTCGGCCTGTTGAATTATCCCGTGGCGGTTGACAAAGCGCGCCGGGTTGGAGATCCGCTGGGTCTGTTTCTGCGGCTGTTCTGGCTCGAGCGTGATGAGCCGGCATCGGCGGTTCGGCGTGTCCTGCCAGATTCCCTCGTGCAGGAACTCGTACGCTTGCGACTGCTCCGGCGGACCACCGACTCCCGGCTGCGTGCTCGGATGCGGATCGATGCCGCGGGCAATCTGCTCTTCCTCGCCGATTGCCGCTTCAGGGGATGGGACCGGGGAGCGCTCCGGCTTCCCGATGATCAGCCGGTCTATGCCCCGAGCGCGGATTCGATCATGCTCTCGCAGATCGTTTCGGCACCGCCCGGGGCCCACATCCTCGATCTCTGTACCGGTTCGGGAATACTTGGAGTGCAGGCAGGGCGTACCGGATCTGTCGATGCAGTCGACGTTGCAGCACGTCCCGTTGCGGTCGCTACACTGAATGCCCGGGCGAACGGTGTCTTGTCGTTTCGGGCTCATCGTGGAGACCTGTACGAGCCGGTCCGTGGAAAGAAATTCGATGTGATCGTCGGCAATCCGCCTTTTGTGGCGTCGCCTCACGCGAGCGGACCCTCCTATCATGCGGGCGGGCCGACAGGAGACCGGGTGCTACGCCGGATAACGGCAGGGTGGCAGCGGTATCTGTTGGAGGGAGGCAGGGCTTTTGCCATATCGCATGTGGCGTTGCGCCATGGTGAGGCGCTCGAGTCCGTGGGTGCGCGCTGGCTGCGTGGCTTCGACGGACGTTCTCGGCTGATCGTCATCGAGCGAGGTCGTCCGATCGATCTGGCTGCGGCACAATCGCAATTCGCCTTGGAGCACGGTCGCGCCGCTTACCTCCGGGAAGTGGAGTTATGGGCCGGTCACCTCCGCCGCCACCGTATCGCATCGATCGTGGCCTTCCTCCTGTTGGCCGAACGAGGTGGGGAGCGCCACTTCGAAGTCGTCGATGCAACGCCGCGTATTCTGCCCCTGCCGTTCAACCGTTCACCGGTGGAATATGCGGAGGAATGGTTGCAGTCCTCAATGTCTCCACGGTGATCTCGCGCCGGTCGGGACTGAGGGAGCCCTGCGGGTAGCAGGTGAGGAACGGTGTCTTCTTGTCCCGGCAATCCGGCCTCGGTGCGGAAGTCCCCTGCCGTTGAAAACAGGCTGGAGACCAGACTCCGGAGCGGGATTCGTACGATCCGTCAGCCGCCGCTCACGGGTGGAATCAAAGCCAGTTCCTCACCGCCGTTGAGTGTGTGGTCGCGCGAGACATATTCC
>CAZEWD010000004.1:27537-30393 GCA_964515725.1 uncultured Binatia bacterium (SeqCode) | reverse complement strand
TGGGGACTTCCGGCACCGCAACCGAGGCACCTCACGAAGGACAGCACACAGGCACCGGGCCGGGAAAGAGGAATCGGTGGAGATTGGATCTGGAGGATGGAACAACTCGGTCCGGCGACAGTTGGGATCAGGCCTCGGGCTTCTCGCCTCGCTCCTGCTGATCGTATGTGCCGGCTGCCATGGATCTTCTTCTCAAATCGTAGCCCTCCCCCCCGACACAGACATCGACCCCAGGCAAGCCTTCCAGACCTGGGCCCAGGATCTCGTCGACGTCGAGTCTTTTGAGGAAACGGACCGCTGGCAGGAGGATATCGAGGATCGGTTTCGCGGCGTCCTGCGTACTCTGATCGTAAACGCATCCGTCGGCATTCGTTACAAGCGGGACGTAGAAGGATATGGAGTCGAAGAGACGATGACTCGATTGATCGCCCCGGGTGGCACGACGAAACAGGCCTTTCGTGATGCAACCCTGGGACGCGTCTTCGGCGAAGGACTTCATCCTGCGGGTACGCAGGAAAACATCGAGGTCTCCATCGTCTTCGAAACCGCAGAGGGCCGATGGCGCTTTCTTGCCGTTGATCATCCGCTGACACTGAATTGTCCGAGAGGCATCCGATGAATCTCCCGCGCCGGTGGCGGATTCGACTCGCGCTGGTCTTCTGGACGCTTCTGGTCATCCTGGCACTCGATCTGGGGGTCTTCTCCTATGACGCGGCACGTTCTTCGCGACTTCTCCTGCTCGGCGCGGTGTTGCTCGCCATGGCCGGTATTACCGGCTTCGTTGCGACAATCGTCTTCACACGCCGGTCGGGCATCTTCTACCGCCGCCGCCAGGAAATCGCCCTGGCCTGCATTTCGGCACTGATTTCCCTGACCGTGGTTCTCACAGTTTCCTTCATGCTGCGGATTTTGCCGCAATATCAACTCGCCTATGAAAGATGGGATCCCGACATCGGTTCCGTGCCAGGGGACGACGAGAAAATTGGTGGCCGTTTCGAAACCATCGATCCCAATCGCGAGCAGGTGCTCATCATCGGTGATTCGATTACGGTCGGCTGGACACTGCCCGAGGAGGAGGTTGTCGGCCGCCGGCTCGAAAAAATGGTTTCTCCCTATCAGGTACTCAATCTCTCGAAAACGGGGTGGTCCATTGACCAATACTACCTCTACCTGAAACGTGTCTTGCCGAGGACCCGTCCAAAACTGGTGATCGTTGGCATATTCGCAGGCAACGATTACGAAGTGACCGGACGCATCTATAGCTGGGGGCACACAAAGCCCATGTATCGGATGAAAGGGGACGAACTCATCCGAGTGAACCCGAACGTGCTCGAACCCAATTGCTACGATCATCTGGCACAAAGTCTCCTGTTCCGACCGCTCTGGGCCGACCACGCGCTGGCGACGGACGCAGCGGAATTCTTCTGCAGGCCGGATCATCCCGAACCAGCCGAGGTCGATCGAGTGATCGGCAAGCTGTTCTCGATGATTGAAGATGAATCGAGACACTTCGGCGCTCCCGTCCTCTTCGTGCTTCTACCGGGCCGCAAACACTGGTTCCGGGAGGCCGCAACCGACGATTGCTCACGTTATCAACAGCGCTACGGAAGATTGCTCGATATCCTCGAAGCAGGACATCATCCCTACTACGAGTTCATGATCGATCTGCTCCGCAACGATCCCCAGGAAAGCTCCTTCCTCGATGACGGCTCACACCTGAACGGCAATGGCCATCGTCTCCTTGCCGAGGCACTGGCAAAGGAAATCCAGTCACGCCACCGTCTCGCTCCTCCTGCAGCGACGGATTGACAAGCCGGCAGGCGGGAGAAGGGGAACGTTGGGGCATACCTCTGCGTTCCGGGGATTCCGCTCGCCGCTTCCGCACAACCACACGGTGATCGCCAGCGCCGGGATTCAGGGAGAGGCGCATAGAAACATCCGGGACGTTCCGAATGGTGCTCCCGGACGAACACCCCAAAAATCGCCCGCCTCGAAAAATCCGGGAACAAAACGGGGCCTCGCTGCATCCAATGGGCAGGACGGAGAACAGGGGTCGCGACTGGGAGGTCGCAACGCACTGCCAACCGCCGAAAAATTCTCTCGTAAAGGAGCACCTCATGTCTGGTTCAAAAATGTTTCCTCCCCCCGCCGTTCGAAGCCTCGCACGAGCAACGGCCGCAGCCGCACTGATCAGTCTTTTCTCCCATGCCCCAGCAGCGTTGGCGCACAACGAAACCCACGTGAAGACCCACTGCAGCCCTGAGGCCAACGCGCTGCACGACGCCATGCGAAAGCTGTGGGCGCAGCACATGGAATGGACTTATGCCGCAGTCACGGCATTTGCTACCGATTCCCCGGCATTCGATGCGACAGCCTCTCGCTTGATGAAGAACCAGGACGACATTGGGAACGCCATCAAACCTTTTTATGGTGACAAGGCCGGAGATCAGTTGGCCAAGCTACTGCGAGAACACATTGATGGTGCTGTTGCTGTCGTCAAAGCTGCCAAGGCTGGCGACAAACTCGCGCTTGACAAAAATGTTGCAGCCGCTTACGCGAACGCCCAGGAGATTGCGGATTTTCTGTCTGCAGCGAACAAACACTGGCCGCAGGCAACCGTACGCGAAATGTTGAAGGGGCACATCGATACCACCCTCGTCTATGCAACCTCGCTTCTTCAGGCCAAGTACGAGGAAGGCATCGCAGAATATGGCAAGGCGGAAGATCATATGATGATGCTGGCCGATGCGCTGAGCGACGGCCTGATCGCCGCCTTTCCCAGGAAGTTTGCGAAGTGAGCACCTTCCCGGCGCGACGGACCGAAGAAGATCGACTGCCAGAAGATGCCGCGCTTCA
>CAZEWD010000004.1:9757-27527 GCA_964515725.1 uncultured Binatia bacterium (SeqCode) | reverse complement strand
AGAACGCCTGCCGCGCCGGGAGTAAAAACCCATCGGCAACAATCGGCAACAAAAGGAAAGCCTTGCAGGAAAGCATCCGCTCGATCCCGGCACCCATTCTCCCCGAAACTCCGGACAGCGAACTCGCATCCCGGGCGGCCGCGGGAGAAGGTGCTGCGTTCGAGGCGTTGATGAGACGCCACAACAGGCGTTTGTTTCGCTCGGCACGCAGCATCTTGAAGAACGATGCCGAAGCCGAGGACGCAGTCCAGGAAGCCTACCTGCGCGCATGGCGTTCTCTGGGTGAGTTTCGTGGACAGGGTAAATTTTCGACCTGGCTGGTTCGCATCGCCATCAACGAATCCCTGGGGCGTCTGCGCCGGAACAGTGCCCAGACCATATCTCTAGAGACGGTCATGAGTTCCTCCGAACGGGAAGTGGTTTCGGCCCGCAGCGATCCGCCGCAGGCTACCATCGAGGAATCCGTGTTACGCATGCAGATGCGGCAACTCACGGAATCACAAATCGATCAACTACCCGAAAGCTACCGCAGCGTATTCATGCTGCGGGCCGTCGAGGAGATGAGCGTCGAGGACGTCGCTCTGGCCCTGGATATTCCTGAAGCAACGGTCCGCAGCCGCTTTTTTCGCGCCAGAAGTCTCCTGCGCGAGGGACTTGCAGGAGCCGTCGGCGCTCCACTGGGAGAAGTGTTCGCCTTCGATGGAGAGCGCTGTGATCGCATCGTTACCGAAGTGCTCGCGAAGGCCCGAGCCCTGGGGCTCTGCAACGCAAAATGACGAATTGATCATCAGACCATCCAGAGACACACAAGCAACACCGATCGGAGACCAACGATGAGTTCAGAAGAAACCACCGATATCGGCCCTGACCTGACCCAGGGCGTTACGATTGCAGAGTTTGGGAACCACACGATGCTACGCGGCCATGTTGGGGACCAGGCCGTCCTCCTCGCCCGGGTGGGAGAAGAAGTGCTTGCCGTGGGCGCAACGTGCACCCATTACAGCGGGCCGCTCGATCAGGGAACCGTCGAAGGTGAGACCGTACGCTGCCCGCTACACCACGCCTGCTTTTCCCTGCGCACGGGAGAAGCGCTCGGCGCGCCAGCCTTCGATCCGATTTCCTGCTGGAAAGTCGAACGCCAGGGTGATCGATTCTTCGTCCGTGAGCAAGCCGCTCCGATCCCACCGGCCACATTGCCGGTCGGTCCGGACCGACCCAAACGTATCGTCATTGTCGGAGGGGGCGCGGCAGGGTTTGCGGCGGCCGAAATGCTCCGCCGGCGTGGCTGGCAGGGAAGCCTCACGGTGTTGAGCGCTGAAGCCGATGCCCCCTGCGATCGGCCGAACCTCTCGAAAGATTACCTCGCCGGCAACGCTCCTGAGGAGTGGATCCCGCTGCGTGCTGCCGATTTCTATGCCGGAAGTCACATCGACCTCCAGCTTTCCTCCCCGGTCAGCCGTATCAACACAGCCACTCGCACCGTTTTGACCGACAGCGGCCAGAGTTACCCGTACGATCGGCTGCTCATTGCAACCGGCGCTGAACCGGTAAAACCACCGGTCCCCGGAGCCGACCTGCCCCATGTTTTCACCCTGCGTTCGCTGGCCGACAGCCGCGCCATCATCGCCCGCACCGCCAATGCACAATCGGCTGTCGTCCTGGGCTCCGGCTTCATCGGTCTCGAAGCTGCCGCAGCGCTCAGGACACGCGGTCTCGCGGTACATATCGTCTCACTGGATACGCACCCGCTCGAACGAGTGCTCGGAACAGAGCTGGGCGATTTTATCCGCAAGCTTCATGAAAAACACGGCGAGATCTTCCACATGGGAACCTCGATTGCGGCAATCGATTCAGACTCCGTCACACTGAACAATGGCACCCAGATCGCTGCAGATCTGGTGATTCTCGGAGTGGGTGTACGACCACGCCTGGCACTGGCAGAAGCGGCAGGTCTCGCGGTCGATCGAGGAATCCTCGTGAATGAGCATCTGGAAACCTCACAGCCGGGCGTTTTCGCGGCCGGTGATGTCGCCCGCTGGCCAACCCTCAGCGACAGGGGCACAGCGCGAATCGAACACTGGGTGGTCGCCGAGCGGCAGGGGCAGATCGCAGCAGAGAACATGCTGGGCGCCCGCAAACCTTTTCGTGATGTGCCCTTTTTCTGGAGCGTGCACCATGAGGTGACAATCCGTTACGTTGGTCATGCTTCGGGCTGGGACGAGATCCACATCGATGGCGACATCGCGTCTCAGGACTGCATGGTCAGCTACCGGCAGAACGGCACAACCCGAGCCGTTGCCACCATCGGCCGCGACGTGGAGGCACTGGAACAGGCTGAGTTCTTTGCACAACAGCAGGGCTGACCTCGAGTCCAACCGAAAGGCGACACAACGCGAGACGAACCGGCAGCTTCACCGTCTCTGGCGTGAACGTCTGGCAGGGGCTATCCGTGAACGAGTTTTAAACACGCGGGTTGCCTGACAGTTGGCAGGCAGATTGCTGCAATCGAGGTCTTGGTGAGCGCGGAAGTGGGATCGACGTCAGAAACCGACGCGGACACCAGCGCAAAAGCCTGGCTCGCTTTGGCGCTCGTCACGCTGTTTGTCGGTGGTGCCCTGTCTCTCGTGCTCATCATGAGTCGCGTGCCAGGAATGACACGTTTTTTCGACGCGCCGCTCCTCGCCAAGCGGAGCCTGGTGATCCATGTGAATCTGGTGCTGACCTGCTCGTTCAGTGCCTTCATCGCGGCGCTGTTCAAGATGATTCCTGGTGGTCACCATCATAGATTTCCGGTGATCCTCTCGAGTCTCGGCGTCGTAATCCTGTGCTCGAGCGGGCTCGTACCCGGTACACAGCCGATCCTGGCGAACTACGTGCCCGTGCTCGACCAACCCGTCTTTCACGCGGGATTGTCGTTATTTGCCATCGGTGTCGTCCTTGCCCTGGCCGACCGGCAGCGACTGCTCGGCACGTTTCCCAGGCCCGCGAGGCAAACAGGAGGCTGGCTTTCGGACGCCGGCATTCTGGGGATGCGCGTAACCGTTTGGCTCGCTGCAATCGGCACGCTCCTTTTTCTCTCGGCACTCATCACGATCCCACGGACGATGGCCCCCGCGGATTATTATGAGGCGCTCTTCTGGGGAATCGGACACACCTTCCAGTTCGTCTTTCTTGCGGCGATGTTGGTCGTATGGGCACACCTGGTACGCGATATCACGGGAAGCTGCCCGCTCGAGGGTCGCCGCATCGCCCGGGCAGTCTTTGCACTGCTCGTGATACCCGCACTGCCGGCCTTATGGCTCCTCGGCAAACCGCCCAGCCACGAACTGTACTTCATTCTGCCCACCGAGCTCATGCGTCTGGGCACCTGGGCAGCGCCGGCAGTCGTGCTGGCGTTGTCGGTCCGCGCATTGTTCCGAACCCGCTTGTTCGAGTATTCGGCCTCCCTCTCGGCGTTTTTGGCAAGCGTGGTCTTGCTCGGACTCGGAATCGCGCTCGGGGTCTGGATCAACCGTGCCAGCACACTCGTACCCGCGCACTATCATGCCACCGTGGGCGCTATCACGGTGGCGTTCATGGGAATCACCTATCTGCTTCTGGAAGAATTCGGCATGCCACTACCTACGGAGAGACTGCGACGCTGGTCGCGCTGGCAGCCGCTCATCTTCGGCCTGGGGCAACTCGGTTTCGTTTCGGGTTTCGCGTACGCAGGCCTGTATGGGCTCGGACGCAAGGTTTATGGCCACGAGCAGGCACTTTTTGGTGTCGAACAGAAGTTCGGCCTGGCGGTGATGGGGACAGGAGGGCTCTTCGCTCTGATCGGCGGACTGCTCTTCATGTTCCTGGTGTGGAGTTGCGTCAAGGATCACTTCACGTCTTTCCGTTCCTGGAAGTCGCTCACGATCATGGTGCTGCTGGGCACCCTACCGATGACCGGGTGTGCCACGACCTGGAGGGCAGGCCTCCCTGCTCAGCGATCCAGCAACACCACGATGGGGCCGGCGGGCAACGAGCCGCGGTGCATACGCCTGTCGAGCGGTGCGGAGGGTCCATATCGCGTCCCACTTTCGGGGCCGGAGGAGGCCCCGGAGCTTGCCGCACGCCTGTAGGAGTTGCCTTCGGACGTGCGGCGTACCGTGTTGGCGGCGGGACTCGAACCTGCACGGGCACGCCTACTGCGTGATCGAGCGGAGGGTGGTGGCGAAATCGAACTGCTCGCGCGGCGGCAGGCAATCGCCCTGCATCTCCAATCGCTCAAGGTTCAACTCGATGCGACGACTTTCGAAGCGGACTGTTCGGGAGATCAGGTCGAGGCTCTGCGCGCCACGATCGATGGTGACTATCGCCTCCGCGAGCTGCACTGGACGGCTCTCTCGTTGATCGTCGGCGCCGTTGCAGCAGCGACAGCCGGCGGCTGGCAGCTTGCGGAGTCAGACAGCCGCGGTGCCGCCATCATTGGACTGACGGGGGGTCTAGCCTCGGCTGGGCTTGGGCTTGCGGCATTCATTCACCCCGAACGGCAAATCCTGCTCTCGCACGAACGCAACTTGCTGACACCCATCGTGACGGGGGAGGATCCGGAGCACATCTACCCGTCGTTCGTATTTCGCCTGCTCACTCTGCCCGTCAGAGACGGCCTGACGCCGCGTGACGTGCTGCGTTCGAGACTCGATGGGCTGCTGGAGGCCGCCGTTGCGCCGCGAGAGCGGACACGCGCCGAGGCGCTCTTGTTTGGTACTGGCGGCACCTATGACCCGCGCATGCTCGAGTTACGCGAGCGTATGCTCGACGAACTGGAGACGGCGATTGCCGCCTTTGCGCGGGATATCGAGGTCCTACAACGCTTCCTTGGCCGTACGCTGGATCCGGGGTGTCTCCATAGCGAGGCAGACTCACACTGTCCTGCGGGGAGTTGATGATTCTCCGGCACTCATCGTTCGGGCTTCGGGCCCTTTCCTTGTCCCCGCGGGGTGGCAGAGCTAGAGTACGCCGTCTGTGACAGACCATACGCAGCCCGAGGCTGCTCCCCGTCCGGCCGAGGCAACACTGAGCTTCCGTGAACTCGATTTGCCAGAGACCGTGAAGCGCGGCATCGATGATGCCGGCTTTACGCAGTGCACTCCCATCCAATCGCGCGTCCTGCCACTTTCGCTGGCGGGGCACGACGTCGCTGGCCAGGCACAGACAGGCACCGGCAAGACCGCAGCCTTCCTGATCACGATCTTTACCCGTCTCCTGCGGCAGACACGCCAGGCCAGCAAAGACCCGGCACCGCGCGCCCTCATCATCGCACCGACACGAGAACTCGTGATGCAGATCCACAAAGATGCGGAAGGACTCGGTTACCACACGGGGCTGGCGATGCACGCCGTATATGGCGGCATCGATTATCACAAACAGAGGGAGATCCTGCGTAACGGTTGCGACGTGCTCATCGGTACCCCGGGGCGCCTCATCGATTACTTCAAACAGCACGTTTACAGCCTGAAGCAGGCTGAGATTCTCGTCATCGACGAAGCCGACCGCATGTTCGACATGGGTTTCATCGCCGATCTCCGATTCTTGCTGCGCCGGCTTCCGCCCTACAACAAACGCCAATCGATGCTGTTCTCCGCCACCCTCTCGTTCGATGTCATGGAACTCGCCTACGAGCACATGAACGATCCGACGAAAATCACCGTGAATCCCGAACAGCTCACGGCGGAGAATATCAAACAGGTCCTGTATCACGTCGGCGCACACGAGAAACTACCGCTTCTGCTTGGACTTTTTGCCCACGAACAACCTTCGCGCACCGTGAT
Source organism: uncultured Binatia bacterium (SeqCode) (assembly GCA_964515725.1). Classification (GTDB taxonomy): domain Bacteria; phylum Desulfobacterota; class Binatia; order HRBIN30; family HRBIN30; genus CAZEWD01. The sequence goes on along the minus strand of CAZEWD010000004.1, from coordinate 21,726 downwards.
CTTCGTCAACACCAAACGGGCAGGCGAGTGGTTGGCGCAACGCCTGACGGACAACGGCTATCGCGCACAGGCAATCACCGGTGATCTGAACCAGCGTGTACGTCTCAAGCTCGTGCGTGACTTCACGACGGGGGAACTCCCCATCCTGGTCGCGACAGACGTGGCATCGCGAGGCCTGCACATCGAGGCCGTCTCGCACGTCTTCAACTATGACGTCCCCCAGGATCCGGAGAACTACGTGCATCGTATCGGCCGCACGGCGCGCGCCGGAGCCCACGGCAAGGCCATCACTTTGGCCTGCGAGGAGTACGTCGAAGCACTGGAAGCAATCGAGGAACTCACCGGGAGCAAGATCCCCGTTGGCGAGTTGGACGATTCATATTTTGTGAAACCGGCACCCTCCAAGCCGCGCCGCCGCGCCGGCGGCGAAATGCAACGTCACACCTCACGCCCGCGTGACAACGCCCGCCGTGGGGGTCGGCCGCGTTCCGGCCGCGGCAGTGCCTCTCCCCGGTAAACCAGGATGACGCAGTCACCTTCCTCCACCGTGAAAGGGGATTCGGTTGAGGACAGGAGAGTCGCTTCACATACCCCGGCCGCCCCCAGCATCGGGCACCGCAACCGGGACTCAACCCCTCGCCTCCAACTCTACCTTGCTGCCGGCTTCAGCGGAGCCATCATTTCCACATGCTTCCTGGAATTCTGGCTTTTCCCGCTGGCATGGATCGCATTCGCACCCCTTCTATGGGCTTTGTCCAGGACCTCATCCTGGCGCGATGCCGTGCGGATCGGTTTCATTGCTGGCCTGGCGACGAATGTGCCTGCTTTTTATTGGCTGGTCGATACGATTCACGTCTTCGGCGGATTCCCGTATTCTGTCGCAGCACTTTTCTATGCCGTCCTGTCCTGCTTTACCGCATTGCAATTCATCTTCTTTGCCGTTGCCTGGCAGCGTACCGGAGCCGGACCACTCGGCCTGAGCGCCCCGCTCCTCTGGGTGGCACTCGAGTTCCTCTATCCAAACCTGTTCCCGTGGCGCATGGCGCACTGCCAGCTCGAAGCACCAACACTCTTGCAAGTTGGCGATCTAACCGGCCCCTACGGATTGAGTTTCGCCATCGTCTGGTTCGCAAGCGGTGTTACCATGGCGATCGGCCGGCCACGACGTTTTGCTCCACTGGCCTGCGCATCGACACTCGTGGCAGCCATCCTGGCATACGGCACCGTGCGTCTCGCACAAGTGGATGCGGCGATCGGCACTGCACCGCTTCTGCGGGTTGCCCTGGTACAGGGCAATGTCGGCATCAAGGAAAAAGGGGACATACGATACTTCGAGGTCAATCTCGATCGTTACCGCCGTCTCTCGGAAGAAGTGCAGGACCAGGTCGATCTCCTCATATGGCCCGAAACCGTGCATCAGAACTGGCTTCCGGCCGATGTCGGGATCGCCGGCACCTCGGAAAATCCCTTCCCCAACTCGAGCCGGCCCCTCATTTTCGGCGGTCTGGCGTACCGCATTCTCGGTGCGCGGCAAGCCGAGGAGTTCAACAGCGCCTTCCTGATGTTGCCCGGTGGGCGCGTCGTCGATCGATATGACAAGCGCATTCTCATGCCGTTCGGAGAGTACATCCCCGGCGGCAGCTATCTGCCCGCCCTCTATACGCTGAGCCCGGAGACAGGCCACTTCAATGCCGGCCGAACAGTTCGGGTATTCGACATCGAAGGCAAAGCCCGGGTCGGTCAACTGATCTGTTTCGAGGATATCGTGTCCGGCATGCCGCGCCACACCACACAAGCCGGCGCGGAGATCCTGGCTACCATTCTGAACGATGCGTGGTACGGCAAGAGTGCTGCACCCTTTCAGCACCAGGCGCTGGCTCTATGGCGTGCCATCGAGAACCGCCGCTATCTGCTGCGCGGATCCAATACGGGCGTGACAAGCATCATCGACGCGGCAGGCCGTGTCGTCAAAGAAGGCGGACTCTTCACCGAAGAAGTCGTCTCGGGCGCTGTCCCACGCATGAAAATGGACTCTCTCTACACACACATCGGAGATGTGTTTGCATGGATGGTCTGTGCCATTGCGATCGTCCTGCTCGTGCGCGGAAGACGCCAGGCTTCCTGAACCACCCACTGAGGCGGGCGGACGATCGGGCGCTGCCCCGTCAGCAGGTCTGTGGGCCGGACTTCAGCCCTTCGTTCAGACTGCCGCTGCGAAACCCCTGCAGATCGAGCGTCACATACAGGAACCCGGCGGCACGAACCTCCCGCAGAACATCAGCACGGAGTTGCGCATCGGCAAAGCGAGACAGTTGGTCGGCCGGCACCTCGATGCGCGCAATCCGGTCATGGTACCGCACCCGGCACTCACGAAAGCCGAGACTGTGCAGCGCCTTCTCCGCCGTGGCCACTTTCACCAGATTTTCACGGGTGATCCTCGTGCCATAGGGAAAGCGCGACGACAGGCACGGACTCGACGGCTTGTCCCAGGTTGCAAGACCCAATTCGTGGCTGAGGGAGCGGATTTCCCCCTTGGTCAAGCCCGCCTCGATCAAGGGGTGGCGGATGGCTTGCTCGCCTGCTGCCTGCAATCCCGGACGGTAATCACCGAGATCGTCGACGTTGGCTCCATCAACAATGTGGACGATTCCGAGAGCGTCCGCCTCTTTCCGGCAAATGGTGAACAGATTGTCCTTACAGAAGTAACATCGATTGCTCGGATTCGCGGCATAGCCGGGAATCTCCAGTTCATTGGCATCGATGACGAGATGTTGAACCCCGAGTTCCGTGGCCAATCCCACGGCCAGGCGGAAATCACCATCCACCGCGGTGGGAGAACGTGTCGTAAGCGCCACTACACCATCGCCCAACGCATCCTGTGCAACACGGAGAACGAAGCTGGAGTCCACGCCGCCCGAGAAGGCCACCATGACACGGCCCATGTCACGGAAAATCTCATACAATCGTTCCAGCTTGGCGTGCATCACAGGCCCTCGCCCCCAAACAGTTCGGTCGTCAGATACCGCTGCCCGGTATCGCAAAAGAGGGTGACCACGGTGTGCCGCGGACCAAGTTGTTCGGCAACACGCAAAGCAGCACACACGTTGGCGCCGGCCGAGATGCCCGCCAGGACGGCCTCTTCCCGTGCCAGACGTCTCGTGCACTCGGCGGCGTCCCCATCACTCACACGAAGGATTCCGTCATATCCATCGGTGTCGAGGACCTCGGGAACGAATCCGGCGCCAATTCCCTGGATCTTGTGGTACCCGGGAGGAGAACCCGAAAGCACGGCTGAGGTCTCGGGCTCGACCGCATAGATTCGGATGCCGGGCATCTTCTCTCGTAGAACGGCACCCACACCCGTGATCGTGCCGCCGGTCCCCACACCTGCCACGAAGGCATCGATACGATCGAATTCCTCCAATAATTCCTGTGCTGTGGTGCGGCGGTGTATGGCCGGATTGGCTGGATTCCGGAATTGTCGCGGCATGAAATAGGACGGATTCTCACGCAGAATCTGCTCGGCAGCCTCGACGGCGGCGCTCATCCCCCGGGTGTCCGGGGTAATCACCAACTCCGCTCCATAGGCGGCCAGTAGGCGCCGGCGTTCCTCACTCATGGTGTCCGGCATGGTGAGGATACAGCGATATCCCCGCACAGCGGCAATCATGGCCAGACCGATCCCGGTGTTACCGCTGGTTGCCTCGACGATCGTGTCTCCGGGCTTGAGGCGCCCTTCCACCTCTGCCGCCTCGATCATGCCAAGGCAGGAGCGATCCTTTACACTGCCAGCCGGATTGAGTGACTCCAGCTTGCCCCACACATCGGCCATGCCGTCCCCGGCCATACGTTGCAACTTGAGGATCGGCGTCCTGCCAATCAGGTCGAGGGTGGAGCGTGCTGCTGCGATTTGCATGGGAGTTGCGTAAAATTAAGGTTTGATCGAAACATATCGGCGCCTCATGGGTGAGTCAAATAAGTGCCCGCACGGCGCCCGCGCATTGCTCCTGTTTCCGGGAGCGCTGGGCGATTTCCTGTGCTGGCTGCCGGCGGCGCTGTCGCTGGCAAGCCGATTCGCAGGCGGCGTACGTGTTGCCGCGCGGGCCGAATGGCTGCAACTCCTGAGGGATCCACGGATCGAGGCCGTCTCCATCGACCGCCGCGAAATCTCTGAACTCTTCCGTTCCGAGGCACATCTCTCCAGCCAGAGCACGGAATTTTTCGATGGCATCTCGGTCATCCACTCATGGACGGGCCATGGAGATACGGGATTCGCCGAGCGCTTGCGGCAAAGAGCCCGGGCAGAGATCTTCGTCCATCCGTTTCGAAATCTGCGTCCAGGCGAGCATGCGGTCGATTACTACGCCCGGTGTGCCGGAGTGCGACCTTCTCCCACATCGATATCGTCGTTGAACATCGCCAGGCCGCACTCGGAAACCATTTCAAATGCTGCACAGCAGGGACGGTGGCTCCTGATGCACCCAGGCAGTGGGGCGAGGCACAAGAACTGGAGCGGCTTCGGAGAATTAGCGGCGCTCTGGCGCGAGAAGGTCGGGGCTTCCGTGGTGGTGCTTTCCGGCCCGGCCGAGGTGGAACGTGGGGACCTGCCGGCGGCGGCGGATTTATATCTGACCGATCGCCCTCTTTCGGAAGTGGCCGGTTGGCTCACCCTGGCACCTGTTTATGTGGGGAACGACTCGGGGATTAGCCATCTGGCAGACATTCTGGGCGCACCGGGAGTGGTCCTGTTCGCGGAAAGCGACGCCGGCGCCTGGGGTCCACGCAATGCATCGCTGAAAGTCATTCAGGCAGCGCCGGCCTGCCAGACGTGCGGGCCGCGTCATTTCTGCACGCATCGGCTCGGTGTGCAGGAAGTGCTGCAGGCGGCACTCCGTTGCCTTGAGACGGAAGTGCTTTGACTTTTGTTTTCCGGTACAGGAAGTCTGATACGATGATTCGCACAGTCGAATGGCACAATGACACGGTCGTCATGATCGATCAGCGGCTCCTGCCGACGCAGGAAGTCTACCGCGTTTATCGGGATTACCGCGAAGTGGCGAAAGCGATCACCGACATGGTGGTGCGTGGCGCACCGGCAATCGGCGTTTCCGCGGCTCTGGGAATTGCTCTGGGAATGACACCACCCCACCGGCGGCCGGCAGCCTCTTTCCAACGGATCTGCGCAACCTTCGCCAAGACACGTCCGACTGCCGTCAATCTCTTCTGGGCAATCGATCGGATGCAGCAGGCGTTTGCACGCGTGGAAAAAGAAGATCCGAAGGCGATTCGGACAGCACTGCTCAACGAAGCGCTCGCCATCCACCGCGAGGATATCGCTGCCAATCGCGCGCTTGGCGCCTTTGGCGCGGCGCTTGTGCCAAAGCAGGCGCAAATCATGACCCACTGCAATGCCGGAGCACTGGCGACCGCCGGTTTCGGCACGGCTCTCGGCGTGATCCGCGCCGCGCACGAATCGGGAAAACGGATCACGGTTGTCGCAACAGAAACACGCCCATTTTTACAGGGTGCACGACTGACCGCATGGGAGCTGGCCAAAGATCGTATCCCGACGACCCTGATCACCGACAACATGGCGGGCGATTTCATGCGCCGCGGCCTCGTCGACTGCATCGTCGTCGGAGCGGACCGAATTGCGGCAAACGGCGACACAGCAAATAAGATTGGTACTTACGCGTTGGCCGTCCTGGCGAAGCATCACAAGATCCCGTTCTATGTGGCCGCCCCCACTTCCACGGTTGACCTGAGTTGCCGCAATGGCGGAGGCATTCCCATTGAAAACCGCGATCCGCGTGAGGTGACCCACATTGGTGATCATCAGATTGCGGCTGCGCACGTTGCCATCGCCAACCCGGCCTTCGATGTGACGCCTTGTCGTTTGATCACCGCCATCATCACGGAAGGCGGCGTGGCGCGCGCTCCCTATGGGGCGGGTCTCCGGCATCTGGTCAACGAGGCAAGGGCCAACCGGCGGCGGACCGCGGAGATCGGAAACAAGAACTGACAGATTCGGCAAAACGCGATTCGGCTCCCCGGAGGGACTCGTGCCACGCAGCCTCTCGTTCCTCCCGCACGCGCCGCATGTCGACATGACCGGTATATCGGTGGAACGGTCAAGGACATGGCCAGCGTACGCTTCAGGGGACATGCGGCACCTTGTGATGAAGGCCGTCGATCGGCACAATACTCGAATTCGAACCCGGAGGCTTCACATGCGCCACACTTCTTTCCCTACCGTTTTGCTGCTGGTGGCCGGCCTGTTGCTGTGCCGCCCTCTCGCAGCACAGACCAGCCCTTATCTCTGCTCGGGCGGCCCGCGGGACGGACGGGCGTGCGGTAGCGACGACGACTGTTTCGTTTCCTGCCCATCGTCCTTTGGCGCGTGTGTCGTCGTCCAGGGCGTCTGCGATGGCGGCGACTACGACGGATTCCCCTGCGATTGCCCGGAAGGCTTCTGCGATGCCAGTGGCGGTAAGAACGTCTGCGTCGGTGGCGCCTTCGACGGATATGAGTGTCGCCCTGGCGATGGAGAAGGCGCATGTGGACCGAGCGCCTGTGTTGGGACCAGCAAGGTTTGCCAGAGTGGCACCTATCGGGCTTTCGGATGTCTACGTGACGAACAGTGCTATGACCCAGCCAACGGAGACGTTTGGGTTTCCTGCGTTTCGACGGGGCTGTTCTGCGATGGCGGCGATTATGCCGACTATTCCTGTGTCGACAGCAGCGACTGCGGTACGGAACAGACGGGTATGTGTCGCGCACCCGAAACAGATTGCCCGTCAGCGGGCTGCATCGGGGATTGCAGCAATGACAATACGGTCACCATCGATGAACTCGTCACCATGGTGAACATCGCTCTGACCGGTTCACCGGCAGCACCGGTTTGCATCGCTGGCGACCAGGACGGTGACGGCACCATCACGATCAACGAGATCATCGCCGCCGTCAACAACGCCCTCCTTGGATGTGGCTGACCTGGACGGTACACGGCGATGGGCCCGAATTGTCCGACGCCTTGTCTCGTAAGATCAAGTGCTCCGGGTTTTCCCTGCCAGACGTTTCTGAATGATCTCCCGGACCATTTTCAGCTCAGTTGCGCCCAGCGCCAACTGCACGATGCCAAAGCTCAGTATCCCTACGGCAATCGCCGCAAGCAACACTCCCGCCCGCCACGGCAAATGACCGTGCTGTGACCAGTCGGCAAGCCCTGCTGTGAACCAGACGGCAGGCGCCATAGCGACGGCTGCGACAAGGTCACGCGCCACGGATGGTAGGAGCCGTCCCAATTCGAGCCGACCAATGCGACGCTGCAAAAGCATCAAGAGCAGAAGCAGGTTGACCGTGGCGGCCAGCGAGGTGGAAAGGGCGAGTCCTGCATGCCGCATTTCGAAAAGGGAAAAGGCATCGGTCAGTCGCGCAATCACATCGGCAATCACCGAATCGCCCGCCGCAACGATCGGACCCATCAGGAGGATGCTGAACATGGCATTGGCGAGAAAAGTGACGGCGGCGGCCGCCACGGGAGTACGCGTATCGTGCAACGCATAAAATGCCGGCACCACCAGACGGACGAGGGACACGGGCCACAAGCCCACGGCGAACGCAGCGAGCGCCTGTGCCGTAAGAACCGCCTCGCGGTAGCCAAACGCCCCACGCTCGAACAACACGGAGGTGATTGGCACGGCAAGCACAAAAATACCGACACTCGCTGGTAGTACGATGAAATTCGTCAAACGGATGGAGAAAACGAGGCTACGGCGCATTTCGTCGAACGCGCCACGGGCGACCTGCGCCGAAAAGCTGGGAAGCGCGGCCGTTCCGAGCGCAACGGCGAAAATACCCAGCGGAAACTCGAAGACGCGATCGGCATACCACAGGTAGGAGACACTACCGCTGGGCAGCACCGAGGCGAGCACCGTGTCAAAGAGAATATTGATCTGGTAAACGGCAGCGCCAAACACCATCGGCAACATGAGCTTGCCGGCTCGAACCACAGCGTCGTGACGGGGCGCCCAGAGCGGACGCAACCGAATCCCCTTGCGGATGAGAGGCGGGATTTGCACCACGAGTTGCAGACAACCTCCCACGATGACGCCATAGGCCAGGGCAAAAACGGGTGGTTGGACGTACGGACTCGAAAGAGCCGCGGCAATCATGGCGAGATTCAAGAATACCGGTGATACGGCCGGACCAGCGAAATGGCGCAACGAATTGAGAATGCCCGAGCACAGGGCAACGAGGCTGATCAGCAGAATGTACGGGAAAGTCCAACGCGTCAGGGAAACCGTCAGTTCGTACTTTCCGGGGTCGGCAACGAAGCCGGGAGCGAAAAGACCGGTCAGGAGAGGAGAGAACAAAATACCGAATGCCGTGATGACGATCAGCAACACTGCCATGATCGTCGCCAGAGCCGAAGCGGCTTCCATCGCCTCCTCTCGCGACCGCTTCGTCCAGTACTCTGTGAATACGGGGATGAATGCCGTGCTCATCGCGCCTTCTGCCACGAACCGTCGCAGAAGATTCGGGATCCGGAACGCAACAAAGAATGCGTCGGCCGCAAGACCGGTCCCGAAGTAGTATCCGACGACGGCGTCCCGCGCGAGACCGGCAAACCGGCTGAGCAACGTAAAAAAGCCGACAAGTCCGGCGGCACGGGCAATCTGGCGATTTTCACTCATCGCAGAACCCGCAAGACGGAACGCCGGAATCGATGGCGCAACGCCAACAATGGTTGACTCACTTTGACGGGCACGCTAGCCAAGCCCCTTTCGGCATAGGAGGAATCTGCGTGGCCCAACGTCACAAATCTGCCATCAAGCGTCATCGTCAATCCGAGGCTCGCGCCGTCCGTAACCGCTCGATCCGAACGCGGATGCGACATGCCGTGCGTGAGCTGCGCGAGACCATTGAAAGCAGCGATTGCGCAAAGGCGGAAGAGCAGCTCAAGTCGGTGGTGAAGACACTGACCAAAGCCGTCACCAAAGGTGTCCTGCATCGCAACAACGCATCGCGTCGCGTTTCCCGCCTCAGCCGCCAGGTTGCGGCACTCAAGAGCACCACTGCTTCCTGAGCAGCGACCGATCCTACCTGCCCGCGGCCGCCCATCGTTGCGGCCGTTCAAAAATTCTCCAATAGTGAATTGTAGATGTCCCGGGCCGCTTGCTGCAGCAGGCGTTGCAAAGCGGTCCGCCGCTCGGTTTCCCCGAGCATGATCCCGATCGACTGCGGGTGCGCTGCGATCTGTGGACTCATCTGCGGATCTCGCAGATTTGCCGCATCCAACGCTTGCTGCTGGAACTGAGACGAACTCGTCACGACCACGGCCTGGCTGGCCGCATACTCGGTGTCCTGACGCAGGCCGGCACCATTCCACAGAACCTCGCCGTTGTCGCGGCGTGTCAATCGCAGGTCGAGCAGCATGGTAATCTCGTACTGCATGGCCTGGTCGCCCTTGTTGAACGCCACCGGGCGCACCTCCACGCTGCGAATGCGGCCGTTCAGGACAGCGTCACCGCCGCCCGGGTCCTGGGAGATCGCCAACTGCTGGCGAATCACAATTTCGCGTTCGAGAGCGAAGGCGAGTGATTTTTCCAGACCATACTCGCGCGTGCGATTCTCGATGTCGCCGACGCGGATGCTGCGGATATCGGCGGGCAGACCGTTCTCTGCACCGGCCACGTGATAGCCACAGCCGGCTATGCCAAGGGCCGCCATCGCAAGAAGGACGGAACGACTCGTCTGCAAGAGATTCATACGACAAAACTCACCAGCCGTCCGGGGACCACCACCTGCTTCTTCAGCGTTTTCCCCTCGATCTGTGCTTTGACGCCGCTCTCGGCAAGTGCAGCAGCAATGATCTCATCGTGACCGGTATCGCGGGCAACGGTAATACGTCCCCGCACCTTACCGTTGACCTGCACCGCCAATTCCACCGCCTCCTCGACGAGCATCGCAGGATCGAAGGCGGGCCATTGTGCGGAGAAAATCGTCCGCGTATGCCCCAGCACCTCCCAGAGTTCCTCGGCAATGTGGGGTGCGAACGGCGCCAACATGAGGAGCAAGGTCTCGATCACCCAGCGATCGGCTGGAGCGTTCCGGCGGATATCGTTCATCAGCGACATGAGAGCCGCAATCGCCGTGTTGTAGCGCAGGGCCTCGATGTCCTCCTGAACCTTGCGGATGGCCCGATGCACCGCACGACGCAGAACGTCCGAGGAGACTGTCTCCTCATTGTGTTCGCGCACCAGACGCCACGCCGATTCCAGGAAACGCTGAACCCCGGTGATCCCCTCGTCGCGGAAATCGCCCCCTTCCTCGTACGGACCGAGGAACATCATGTACATGCGGAATACATCGGCGCCGTACTGCTCGATGTAGCGATCGGGATTGACGACATTGCCACGCGATTTCGACATCTTCGCGCCGTCCTTGATGATCAGGCCGTGAGCGCGGAACTTCTTGAACGGTTCCTCGAAGCCGATCACCCCGATATCGTGCAGAGCCATGGTGACGAAGCGGGTGTACATGAGGTGCAAGACCGCATGCTCGTTGCCACCGATGTACATGTCGACCGGCAACCACTTGCGCGTCAGATCCGGGTCGACGGGCACATCGTCTCGGTCCGTCGAGGGGTAACGCAGGAAATACCAGGCCGAATCCAGAAATGTGTCGGAAACATCCGTCTCGCGCCGCGCCGGCTTGCCGCAATGGGGGCAGTCCACCTCATAGAACGACTTCACCCTGGCGAGCGGGGAAACGCCGCTCGCGTCAGGCCGGAAATCAGCGATCGGCGGTAGGAACACGGGAAGATCTTTCTCGGGCACAGGCACGATGCCACATGCATCGCAGTAGATGATCGGAATCGGCGGTCCCCAATAGCGTTGCCTGGAGATGCACCAGTCGTGCAGGCGGTACTCGACGCGCGCCTCCCCTTGCCCTTGCTGGGCCAGCCAGCCGGTGATCGCGCGTTTCGCATCCTGTACATCGAGACCCTCGAATTGGCCGCTGTGCACCAGACGGCCTGGACCGTCGTAGGCCTCGGTCAGCGGGCTGTCCGCATCGTCCTCCGGCCCGGCGATGACGCGACGAATGGGCAGTTCAAAGACCTGTGCGAACTCGAAATCTCGCTGGTCGTGAGCCGGCACGGCCATGATGGCGCCCGTGCCATATTCGGCGAGCACGTAGTCGGCAATCCAGACGGGTATCTTCTCCTGAGTGGCCGGGTTGATGGCATAGGAACCGGTGAAGACGCCCGTTTTTTCCTTCACTGCCTTGCGCGACACCAGATCCATCTTTGCGGTACGCTCGCGGTAGTCGGCCACGACCACCGCCTGCTCGGGTGTCGCCAGGTGATCGACCAGATCGTGTTCCGGGGCAATTACCATGTAGGTGGCACCGAAGACGGTGTCCGGGCGCGTCGTGAACACGCGAATTTTTCGAGATGGATCATGCGCCAGTGGAAAATCGATCTGGGCGCCATCCGAGCGCCCGATCCAGTTGCGCTGTGCATTCTTGGTCGTATCGGACCAATCGATCCAATCGAGATTTTTCAGCAGTCTTTCCGCATAGCGGGTGATCTTGAAGAACCACTGGGCCGTGAAGCGTTGTTCGACGCGCGATTCTGGATGCCGTTCACAAAAGCCGTCGATCACCTGTTCATTGGCAAGCACGGTCTGGCAGGTCGGACACCAGTTTACCGGCGCTTTCTTTCGTTCCGCCAGGCCGTGGCGGTAGAACTGCAGGAAGATCCACTGCGTCCAGCGGTAGTAAGCGGGTTCCGTGGTGTCGACGGCGTGTTCCCAATCGACCATCAGACCGAGGCGGTCGAGCTGGCGGCGGAAGTTGGCGATCGTTTGTGGGATCAGTTCGGCGGGATTCCTCCCCACCTTCAGCGCATAGTTCTCTGAATGAATGCCGAAGGCGTCGTAGCCGATCGGCTCGAACACATCGTA
>CAZEWD010000004.1:0-9735 GCA_964515725.1 uncultured Binatia bacterium (SeqCode) | reverse complement strand
GTCCTACATGCAATCCTTCCGCAGACGGATAGGGAAACATCATCAAAGTGAAATACGGCCGTTTGGCATTTTGCAGATCGGGCGTGTTGGTCCGCTGTTCCTGCCAGCGTCGTTGCCACTTCGCTTCGATCGTGGCCGGATTGTAACGCTCATTCATCTTCATCGTCCGCCTCGCCCTCGTCCGTCTCCGACAGCACCCGCGGTGCGTTCTCTTTCACTCCGAGTTTTGCTGCAATGTGGTCGAGCACGCCGTTGACGAAGGTGCGCGACTCTGTGCCGCCGAAGCGTTTGGCGATCTCGATCGCCTCATCGAGGATCACGTTGGTCGGCGGGTTCGGCGCCAACAATTCGGCGCTGGCGACCCGCAAGACGCAGAGATCCACTGGCGCCAGCCGATCGATCTTCCAGTGCGTGCTCGCGGCTGAAATCAATTCGTCGATGTCGCTCTGCCGCTGCAGCACGGCCTCGACCAGCGAAGCCGCGAACTGGCGCGCACGTTCCCCCGCCTCCACCTGATCCCAGAACAAGGCCATCGACTGCGCTGAGGTTTCACCCCGGACCTCGATCTGATACAGCGCTTGCACTGCGATTTCACGCCCCTTGCGGCGGACGCCCATCAAGCGATCTCCCGGCGGAGATTGGCGCACTCCACCGCCGTCAGCGCCGCTTCATGGCCCTTGTTTCCCGGGTCGTCACCGGAACGAGCCAGGGCCTGTTCCATGTTTTCGGTCGTCAGGATCCCCGCGGCGATCGGCACATGGTGCTCGATCTGGATGGACTGCAAGGCATGAAAGATGGCATGTCCCAGATACTCGTGGTGCTGTGTTTCACCACGCACGATCGCACCGAGGCAAATGAGGGCATCCACCGTACCGCCTGCCGCGAGGATTTCGGCAAAAACGGGAATTTCATAGGCGCCGGGCACCTGCACGATCCGAGGCGCGTCTTCCTGCATACCGAGTTCCGTCAGGGCGCGTAGAGCACCCCGCAGGAGCCGATCCGTCACCAGACTATTGAATCGGGAGACGATGATCCCGACACGCAATGTCGACACATCGAGTGTTCCTTTGAGGATCGGCGCCATCCTGAATCAACTCGTCAGGTTGAGACCACTGAAAAGATGCCCGAGTTTCTGCTGTTTCGTGCGCAGATAGCGAATGTTGCCGGTGTGCGGCGGAATCTCCATGGGAACCCTCTCCACCACCTCGATCCCGTAACTGCTGAGTCCATCGATCTTCTTCGGATTGTTCGTCACCAGGCGCACCTTGCCGACACGCAGGTCTCGCAGAATCTGCGCAGCGATACTGTAATCGCGGCCATCGTCCTTGAAACCAAGTTCCAGATTCGCCTCGACCGTATCGAGTCCTTTATCCTGCAACGCGTAGGCGCGGATCTTGTTCGCCAGGCCGATGCCGCGCCCCTCCTGTTGCATGTAGACGAGAACGCCCTTGCCCGCTGCATCGATCATTTCCAGGGATCGCCGCAGTTGTTCGCCACAATCGCAGCGTTCAGAACCGAACACATCCCCGGTCAGGCATTCGGAATGAATGCGAACCAGAATGGCTTCCCCACTCTTCCAACGACCTTTGACCACCGCCAGGTGTTCGTGCCGGTCAACATCGTTGCGATACACCACCATACGAAACTTGGCGCCAAAGGCGGTAATGATCGGCGCGTCCGCCACGCGCTGCACGAGCGACTCCTTGCGCAGCCGGTAAGAAACGATTTCGCTCACATCGACGGTTTTGAGGTGAAAGATGCGGGCCAGACGTTCGATATCTGCCTGCAAGGCCAGGTTGCCATGGTCATCGAGGATGGTACAGATCGCAGCCGCGGGTTTCAGGCCGGCCAGGCGCATCAGGTCGATCGTGGCTTCGGCCAGTCGGCTGCGCGCCAGGACGCCCCCATCCTGTGTGAGAACCGGGAACACGTGGCCCGGCATGACAACATCATTGGGTCCGGCTCCATCAGCTACGGCAGCTCGGATCGTCGTCGCGCGGTCGGCAGCCGAAATACCGGTCGTAACCCCGTGCTTCGCCTCGATCGAGGCGCCATAGGGCTTGCGGCCTGTTGTGCCCTCAGGCGCCAGCAGCGGGATGCCGAGGGCGGTCATGCGCTCTTTGGTCAGTGCCAATTCGACGAGACCCCGGGCATGTGCAGCCATGAAATTCACTGTCTCCGGGGTGATCTTCTCGGCCGAAACACAGACGGCGGCTTCGCCGTCTGCCCCGCCGGTGACGATCACCGTACGACCGTGACGCAACTCCCCAAAAATGGCCTCGAGTCTGTCTTCCATCATGGACCGATCACCTGTGTAGCAACGAGCAAATCTCCTGCAAACCGCCGTACCTGCAGGTTGCCGAGCAACAGCGCATCCCGCAAATGTTCGATCCCGAGCGATGCCACCATCGGCCGGCCGTCGCCCCCGATCAAGCGCGGCGCATAGAAGAGCAACAGCCGATCGACAAGGCGGGCTGCAAGGAATTCCGAAGCCATGGTGGCCCCACCTTCCACCAGCACGGAAGAGATTCCGCGTGCGGCAAGGCGGCGCAACAGCTCGCGCAATTCGATCCGCCCCGCCTCGCCGGGCAGGATCCATACCTCGACACCGTGCCGGCACAGGCGGGCAAGCTTCGCCGGCGGCGCTGCCTCGCTGGTTGCAACAATCGTGGCAACGGTCGAAGCGGTACGGATCAGCATGGCGTCTTCGGGCACACGCAGGCGGCCGTCGACGAGGATACGCACGGGGTTGCGGCCACCTCTCAGGCGGCAGGTCAGTTCTGGATCATCGGCTCTCACCGTGCCGGCGCCCACCAGCACCGCATCACTTTCATTACGCAAGCGATGCACGAAACGGCGACTTCGCTCATTGGTGATCCATCGTGAATCGCCGCTCCGTGTCGCGATACGACCGTCGAGCGAAGCGGCCAGCTTCAACGTCACGAGCGGCGAACCGCTCGAAACACGCTTGCAAAAGGCTGCATTCAACTCCGCACAGGCGGCCTCTTCGATTCCGCCCAGGACCTCGATACCCGCCGACTCCAGTTTCAAGCGGCCGTCGCCCACCACCCTGGGGTTCGGATCGCGTATACCGTACACGACACGGCGCACCCCCGCTGCCACCAGCGCCTCCGTGCATGGCGGCGTGCGTCCATGGTGTGCGCAGGGTTCCAGGGTCACGTAAACGGTGGCGCCACGCGCCAGGCGGCCGGCATCCCGCAACGCCTCGATCTCGCCATGCGGCAGGCCGGCCGCACGGTGGTAGCCCCGTCCCACCACCTTGCCCGCGCGAACGACAACGGCCCCGACGGGCGGATTCGGACTCGTACGGCCGAGGCCACGACGACCCAGGGCCAAAGCCATGCGCATGAAGCGTGCGTCGTCCGCCGCTGCCATGCCAGACCCTACTTGCGTCTCCTGCTGGTAGCCGGGCGGCGCTCCTTCATCAACGATTGCAGTTCGCGCATGAATTCATTGACGTCCTTGAACTCGCGGTACACCGACGCAAAACGCACGTAGGCAACCTGATCGAGCTTGTGCAACTCCCGCATGATGGCCTCGCCGATGACCGAGGCGGGCACTTCCTTCTCGCCCCTCTCCTGGACCGCCTGTTCGATGCGATCCGCCACCTGCTCGATGGCAGCCGTGCTGATGGCGCGCTTCTCACAGGCCTTTTTCAAGCCAGCCATGACTTTTTGCCGGTCGTAGACCTCTCGGCGGCCATCTTTCTTGACCACCACCGGCAACACCTCTTCGACACGCTCGTAGGTGGTGAAACGACGGCCACAATGCTCGCATACCCGGCGCCGTCGAATGGTGTTGGCATCCTTGGCCAACCGCGAGTCGATCACGTGGTTGTTGGGATCATGGCAGAAAGGACATCTCATGCAGGATCGATCACCTGGCTCGCTTGTATGCCGTTGCGCTGCGGATCACAACCCGACCACAATCTACGCTGAGCAGCAACGGCTGAAGGTCCAAGAGGGGTCCGTGCCATGATCCCGCATCGTCCTGAATCGAGAAGAACGGGACGGGCCATGTTGAATGAACGTGCATCGCGGGGATAATGTTCCCTGGTCCTGCCACGGCGGCTGAATTTGCTGGCGGACCGGAGCAATTTGCCGGATTGCCTTGCACCGGCACGCAAGCACGGCGATTCAGGCGATAAAGAGGTTCTCGGATTCGGGAAACAGGACAAGGAGGGGGTGGCTGGGCACGGTCCGGGCGTCACGGCACGTGCGTTGCTCAGCTCCCCTGCTCAATTGTGAGGTGAATTTGTGCTGAAGGATCTGGCGATCGGAATGGCGGGGTCGGGCGGCGATGGAGTGGTTTCCGCAGGGGAATCTCTGACCTCCGCCGCAACGCTCGAAGGCTATCATGTTTTGATGACAAAGAGCTTCGGCTCGCAGATCCGCGGGGGCGAATCTTCCTGCCGGGTGCGTCTGTCGGCTGAACGGATTTATTGTACGGGCGGGACACTCGATCTGGCCATTGCGCTGAACTGGGACGATTTCATGAAGTTCGGCGCCGAATTGCCGGTGGATGGAAAGACGATTCTCATCCACGACGCAGCCGCCGGAAGTGGTTTGTCAGCGGGCATTGCCTTGCCCGGTGTGAAGCCGCGAGAAATCGTGGCGGTGCCGATCACGGAAATCGCCAAAAAGACCTCGGGAAACGACCGGAGCAAGAACATCGTCGTACTCGGACTGCTCTCTGGCTGGTTCGGTATCGCACAGGACGCTCTACGCAAGGGCATCCAGAAACGTTTTGCCAAGAAACAGGCCGTCCTTGAAGGCGTCCAACGCGCATTCGATGCGGGAGTCGAATACGCCGGGAAAAATGCCTTGCGTGGCGCCGAACCATTGGCAAAGCCGAAGGCAGGCGGCGCCAAGATGCTGACCGACGGCAATGAGATGTGCGGCGCTGCGGCGATCTTCGCCGGCTGTGAGTTCTTCGGTGGATACCCCATCACGCCATCGACAGAAATCATGCAGTACCTGTCTCGTGAGATCTGGAAATACGGTGGAGCCCTGCTGCAGGCGGAGGACGAAATCGCCGGTATCGGCGCGGCGGTTGGCGCCTCGTTCGCCGGCAAGAAAGCCATGACGGCGACTTCAGGGCCAGGCATGTCCCTGAAAACCGAGATCCTCGGCCTGGCCAGCATTGCCGAACTCCCCCTGGTGTGCGTCAATGTCCAACGCGGCGGTCCTTCCACCGGCATGCCGACGAAGTCGGAGCAGTCAGACCTCTATCAGGCTGCCTTTTCGGCACACGGCGATGTCCTCCGTCCGGTGCTGGCGCCGCCCAGTGTCGCCGACACATTTGCGGTCACGGTGCACTCCTTCAATCTGGCCGAGCGCTTTCAGACCCCGGTGATCCTTCTTTCGGACCAGGAGATCGGCCAGCGCAAGGAGGCCGTGGATCCGATCGATACGGGCAAGTTCGAAATTCTCCAGCGCCGCAAGCCGACCGCGGCCCAACTCGAACACTACCAGAGATTCCAATTGTCCGATGACGGCATCAGCCCGATCAGCCACCCAGGTATGGAGGGTGGCGCATACCAGGGTGCCGGCATCGAACACAACGAAATCGGCAACCCCACGGCAAGTGGCAGCATTCATGCCCGCATGACCGAAAAACGATTTCGCAAGTTCAATCCGCTGCGTGAGGCCACTGACCTGTTCCTGATCGAAGGCGATCCGAACGCATCGCTGGCTCTCATCAGTTGGGGTAGCAGTGCGGGTATTTGTCGAGAGGCTCTGGAAAAGGCGCACGAGGCAGGTCTGAGCGTGAAATTACTGATTCCGTACCTCCTGTTTCCCGTCATCGGGGACATCTATCGCCGCTTCCTGAACGGCGTTCACGCTGGACTCGTCGTCGAGCAATCGTACCAGGGTCAGTTGTTTCACATCCTCCGGATGTATATCGACCTTCCGCCGAATCTGGTTTCCTTCAGCCGTGTCGGCGCCAACCCGCTGCGACCGATCGAGGTCGTCGAACGGCTGACCGAACAATCTTTGAGTCTGCAGCGCCGGGCCGGCGAGAAGATGCAACCGGCGGAGTAAGGAGCAACGACGTGAACGTCAAGGCAAACATTCCCGTCCGGGACATGAAGGAATACAAGAGCGACCTGAAACCCATCTGGTGTCCGGGGTGCGGCGACTTCGGTGTGCTGACATGCCTCTACCGAGCCCTCGCCAACATCGGGCGTCCACCGCACGAGATCGCGTTTGTGTCAGGAATCGGCTGCTCCAGCCGCATTCCGGGATACACCACCGCATACGGCTTCAACAGCGTCCATGGGCGCGCTCTGCCCATCGCACAGGGGATCAAATTGGCCAATCCGGATCTCCTGGTCCTTTGCGCCGGCGGCGATGGCGACGGTTTCTCCATCGGTGGCGGGCATCTACCGCACGTCATCCGGCGCAACCTCGACATCACCTATATCGTCATGGACAACCAGATTTATGGCCTGACGAAAGGCCAGCTCTCGCCCACATCACCCCGCGGCCTGCATACGATCACCTCGCCCGAGGGCAGCCTCGAGGATCCCGTCAATCCGCTCATGTATGTCCTCGGCTATGGCGCCCCGTTCGTCGCACAAGGCACACCGGCGGATATGCCCGGCCTTGCAGCCATCATCGAAGAAGCCATTCGCTTCCCGGGTTTCGCCTTTGTCAATGTCCAGTCCCCGTGCGTCACGTTCGGCGAGCCTGACCAGCAACTGAAAGCACACAAGGAAAAAATGAAGTCGTTGGCGAAGATGCATTACGACCCGAAGTACCCACTGAAGGCGATGGCGCTGGCCCAAACCTACGGCCGCGAATTGTATACAGGTGTGTTCTACCGGCACCCGAATCCACCACCCACCTATGAGAGCCTGGTCAAGATGCGGCAGAAAGAGATGGGTAAGAACGCCCCACCGCGATCTCAGGTACTCGATGCATTCGTCCAACACTGAAGATTCGAATGCCAGCCCCGAAGAGGGAGACCGATCACTCGAGAATTTCCGATTTCCAAAAGGCGGACACAACACGCGAAGAGTAGGGCCGGGCAACTGTCCGTGGCCACCGGCGCATCCAGGTGGTGGCGCAGCAGCGCGACAACCGTAATTCAAACGAGGCCCCGACAACTCCATCCGGGCGGGGCATGTCGACTTCCCCGGAAATCCGGCTCCACCCGGGCTGACCTGCGGAATTCCGCGGCTTGGAATTGCGGATGTGTCTCCACCGCTCCCCACAACGCCATTTCCTCCCGATCCCTGTTCCGCTACCAACGGTTCCGACCCCGCATGCATCGTTTTTACGCCACCACCACCAAAGGCACGGAAGGACTTCTGGCCAGCGAACTGCGCGACTGCGATGCGCAAAACATCACACCAGGACACGGCGGTGTCGAGTTTGCGGGAGAACTGAGGACCGCCTACCGCGCCTGTCTCTGGTCCCGGGTGGCGAGCCGGATCCTGCTTCCTCTCGCCCGCTTTCCAGCACAGAACGCAGCAGCGTTGTACTCGGGGGTACGATCGATCCGCTGGATCGACCATCTGGATGCACGGCGGACACTTGCCGTCGAGGCAGTCGGCACCAGCCCGGCGCTCGGACATTCACATTACGTCGCATTGAAAACGAAAGATGCCATCGTTGATCAAATCCGCGAAAAAACCGGAGAACGACCGTCGATCGACCTTGCCAGGCCGGATATCCGCGTACATGTCTACCTCCACGGTGGACATGCATCGGTGAGTCTGGACCTGTCGGGAGAAGCGATGCATCGCCGCGGCTACCGAGTCGAGGGTGGGAGCGCACCCCTGAAGGAAAATCTGGCTGCCGCACTGCTTCTCTTTGCAGACTGGCCCCAGCGTGCCAGGGAAGGCGCGCCCTTTCTCGACCCGCTCTGTGGGTCCGGAACCCTGCCTCTCGAAGCCGCGATGATCGCAGCCAATATCGCTCCGGCGCGCTGGCGGTCTCATTTCGGTTTCCTGGCCTGGCGCCAACACGACGCGCCACTCTGGCGAGAACTGTGTCGCGAAGCGGAGGACGTGGAGATCCGCGACCGCCGCCGCCTTCCATCGATCCGCGGCTCGGATTCGAACGCCCACGCGGTGCGCACGGCTCTGGCCAACGTGGAGAAATCAGGCCTGCGCGGTCTCGTGCACATCGAACGGCAAGCACTGGGGGATTGTGCGCCGCTGCCAAAGCGATCTTTCGCGAGTGGCGGAGTACTCGTTACCAATCCCCCGTATGGCGAGCGGCTCAAGGATTCTCACCTGGAAGTGCTTTATGCGACGCTGGGTGACGTGCTGCGGCGGCGGTTTCTCGGATGGAACGCCTACGTCCTCACCGGCAATCTCGATCTCGGGCGAAAGATCGGTCTACGGCCACAGCGGCGTTTCCCTTTGTGGAACGGCCCTATCGAGTGCCGGCTCCTCAGTTTCCCGATCGCCGAAAGCCCCGTCCAGGGCGATGGAATGCCGCGCTGGCGAACGGAACAGGTGTCGCAATCGACGTCGAAAGACGAAGGCAATGAAAGGGTTGTGGCACCGGCGACACGACCAACGGGGAGAAAGCCGATAAGGCAGCGGCCTGTCTGACGAGGCCGGGATCGCTGCCCGTATGGACTCGCAGAATTCTTGGTCAGCGCTCGATTTCGAACAGAACGAGTTGGTTCTTACGGCCCAGATCCGTGACAGGCACAGGATACCGTCCGGTGAAGCATGCGGTACAAAAGCCTCTGCTCTCACCTGATTGTAAAAATGCGTACAAACCCGCTTCGCTCAGATAAGCAAGGCTGTCCGCCGTGATGAAATTACGGATCTCCTCGATGGATGAAGACGCCGCAATGAGTTCCTCGGACGTTGGAGTGTCAACACCGTAGTAGCACGGGGCAATCGTGGGCGGAGAGCTGATTCGCATGTGCACTTCCACCGCACCGGCCTGGCGCACCATCTGAACGATCTTTTTGCTCGTGGTGCCGCGCACGATCGAGTCATCAACAACGACCACACGCTTGCCGCGGAGGACATCGGCCTGCGCATTCAATTTCACCTTCACTCCAAAGTTACGGATTGCAGCCTTTGGTTCAATGAAGGTACGGCCGACGTAGTGGTTGCGGATGAGACCCATGTCGAACGGCAGTTTCGACTCTTCCGCATACCCCAGAGCGGCAGGCACGCCAGAATCGGGAACGGGGATGACGATGTCGGCTGCCACCGGCTTCTCTCTCGCCAACTGGCGTCCGTATTCCTTGCGTACCTCATAGACATTGCGCCCGAACACCCGGCTGTCCGGTCGGGCAAAGTAGACGTATTCGAAAATACAGGCATTCCGGGGCTGCGGCGGGAATGGACGGAAACTCTCGATACCATTGGCATCGATGAGCAAGACCTCGCCGGGCTCGACTTCACGCTCGTATGTGGCGCCGATCAGATCGAGCGCGCATGTCTCGGAGGCAACGACCACGGCATCCCCGATCCGTCCGAGCACCAACGGTCGAAAGCCATGTGGATCACGCGCCGCGATGACCTCGTGCGGCGTGAGAAATACCACGGAATAGGCTCCCCGCACCTCCGACAATGCAGCAGAGACACGATCCACCGTCCGCTCCCCCTTGGCAGTAGCCATCAGGTGGATGATCACCTCCGTATCGACATTCGATTGGAAGATCGAACCTTGCTCTTCCAGCCGGGCGCGCAGTTCCAGGGCATTGACCAGATTGCCGTTGTGCGCCACGGCAAGC
>CAZEWD010000003.1:14797-31860 GCA_964515725.1 uncultured Binatia bacterium (SeqCode) | reverse complement strand
GTCGGATGCCGTTCAGGATCCCCTCCTCGCCGAGATAGGCGCCCCAGGGCCATACCGCGATGGCTACCCGAACGGGATTGTGCACGGCCGACAGCCCCATCTCGCCATCCCCCAGAAAGACGAGGGGACGGATGTAACAGGCACGCATCCGGTTGACCCGAATCGTCTCCAGACAGGCATTCTCCACCTCCTCCGCAGGGAAGGGGATTTTCATCCCCAGGATGTGTGCAGAGCCAAACAGACGTTCCACATGCTCGCGCAACCTGAACACCCAGGACCGGCCGTCCGTGCCCTCATAACAGCGGATACCTTCGAACACGCCAAGACCGTAATGGAGCGTATGTGTCAGGACGTGGACGTTCGCCTGGTCCCAGGGGACCAGTTTGCCATCGAGCCAGATCTGTTCGGTTTTTTGCACGTGGACCTCTCCTGAGTATGCAGCGCCACCAGTTTGGTGACACGATCCCTAACTCAAGCCTCAACCAAAGACGACGACGTGAGTCAAACGCGGACCTGTGGAGCCTCGGTCGCCGCGCTCTCCATGCGGTCAAACCAGCGGTCGTAGCAGGAACGGATCGCTTCCCGGCGTTGCTGGAATTCATCCCAGAGCGCTTCCACCACCGCGCCATCTTCCCCGCCAAAGCCCAGACGGCGGGCCACGACCGCCAGGTCGAGATTGCCACGATCCAAATCCTCCACAGGCCGGTCGTGCGCCAATCGCAACGCACTTTCGACGCGCCGGATGAATCGATACCCGTCACGCAACACGGTGTGATCCTCGGAATTCAAGATGCCTGCATCAGCCAACGCGGCGAGGGCCACCACGGTGTTCCGACCTCGAACCGTGGAAACTTCCGCGCCGTAGTGCAGTTGCAGCATCTGCGTGACGAATTCGACATCGACCAGCCCTCCTCGGCCTGTCTTGATGTTGAGATGCTGCGGATCCTCCTTTGCCAGTTCCCGCTCCATCCGGCCACGCAACCGTCGGATTTCGCGAACATCGTCCGGCGCCAGTGGATGGCGGTAGACGAAATCCGCAATGACGGTCTCGACCCGACCCGCAAGTGCTGGATCCCCCGCAATCGGGCGAGCCTTGATCAAGGCCTGCCTCTCCCAGACCTGCGCGCTTTCCTCGTGATAGCGGCGAAAGCCTTCCAGTGAGGAGACGAGCGGCCCTGAATGTCCAGAAGGGCGCAAGCGGGTATCGATCCTGTACACCAGCCCTTCCGGAGTCGGCACCTGCAGAACTGTAATGAGACGCTGCACGAATTTCGTGAAGATCTCGTGCGCTTCGGCCCGCGCCTGCTCGTTATCCCGGGGTTCGTAAACGAAGATCAGATCGAGATCCGAGTTATAGTTCAACTCGCCACCGCCGAGTTTACCCATGGCAATGATTACATACTCCCCCGGAAGCCGCTCACGCCGCGTGCGCGCACACATGTCCTGCGCCGCCACATCGCAGGCCGTTCGGACGCATGCCTCGGCAAGAGCCGCCAACTCGGCAACGACCTGTTCGGGATCGAGGACGGCCTGAAGGTCGTTGATGCCAATACGCAAGAACTCCTGGTTTCGAAAACGGCGCAGCGTATCCAGCGCGGCCTCGAAACCCTCGGCCGCATCCATGAGACTCTTCAACTCAGCCAGCAGATCCGGCACCGGCCGTTGCACCCGAACGAGATCCGCCCGCACGAGGGAATCCAGGAGTTCGGGCCGCCGCAGGAACGCGTTGGCGAGAAATTGGCTCGCGCCGAAGAGTTGCACGAGCATTCGCAGAGTCCCCGGGTTCTCCCGCAACAACAGCAAGAAGCTCGTGCGGGCGCCGACCGACAGAATGAACCTCACGAGGTTTTCCAGGGCCAGACCTGGATTCGGCGACCTCAGCAGCGCCTGCAGCAGGGCCGGCGCCAACTCGTCCAGGATCTGCCGGTATTTCGGACGCGTGCGGGCACCCACCGGTCCGTCCCTCAGCGCACAGAGATTTTCATAAGCGCGCTCCGGCTCGGCGAAGCCGAGTTCTTCCAGAACCCCGATACTGCCCTCCCGATCCGGGAGCGAACGAATCAGGTGATCGGTTGCCGCATCCGCGCTCCGGCGCGTCTCCGCAGCCGGCTCATGGAACAACTTCTCGAAGGATCGCCGCACGAAATCATTATGCCTCTGAAGCTCGGGCCACAACTCGGAAGCCGCCTCCTGCCCGCGATATCCGAGGCGCCGGGCCAGGACGCACTGTTCCCGCAAATCCGCAGGAATCGTGTGTGTCTGCCGCTGCTGGGCAATTTGAATCTTGTGCTCGACGTCGCGCAGGAATCGGTATGCGGCAGCAAGCGCCGCGCCCTCCTCTGGGGGCAGATAGCGGCACTCGACCAGCCGTTGCAGCGTGACCAGCGTTCCCCGCGTGCGCACCCTTTCGTCCCGTCCACCGTGGATCAACTGAAAAACCTGCACCAGGAATTCGATCTCACGGATCCCGCCTCGCCCCAGTTTGACATTTCCGCGACCCGATTTTCCCCCGAGTTGCGATTCGACGCGAGCTTTCATCTCCTTCATGTCGGATACGGTCGAATAATCGAGGTATCGGCGGTAGACGAAAGGATGCACCTCACGAAGGAACGACTCTCCCAATTGGCGGCTGCCACCGATCGGACGGGCCTGGATCAGGGCCGTGCGCTCCCAGGTCTGCCCGTAAGATTCATAATAGAGGAGCGCGTTGGATAGCGGGTTGACGATCGGGCCGTTCATCCCGTCGGGTCTCAGCCGGAGGTCGACGCGGAAGGCGAATCCCGCCGCGGTCACCTCACTCAAAGCGCGCGTGACCAGCTCAGCAAGACGTGTGAAATAGGCACGAGGCTCCAGAACTCCTTTGGATCCCCCCGCGCTGCCACCCTGATCCGATTCGTAGAGATAGACCAGATCCACATCGGAGCTGAAGTTCAACTCACCTCCGCCCAGCTTTCCCATACCGAAAATGACGAACGGCATCGGTGTGCCGTCCTGCCGCAACAATTCGCCATGCACCGCACCCAGACTTCCGCGAGCCCACTCGTAGGCCGCATCCGTCAGGCCAGCCGCCAACGCGGTCAACTCGGCCACTGTAACCTCGACGGGATACCACCCCACGAGATCCGCCAGGCCAATACGCAAGTACTCACGATGGCGATACCGTCGCAGCGCCTCGCAGAAAGAATCCCACTCCGCAGCCAGCGATGATCGCAGTGCCTCGGTGTGCTCAGCCGCTTGCCGGCGAGGCGCGGTCAGGGCCATCTTGAAGACCTTCGGCCATGCCGCATCGGAGCCGTGCAAAACATTGGACAGGGACGGACTGCCGCCGAGCAAGCGAAACAGCGCCTGCCAATGTTCGAACGGCCAGGATGCCAGTTCGCCGGAATCAGGCGCCGCATCCATCAACCGCTCCCAGGCCGCCAGTGCAAAGAGTGGATCCGGCGCCTCGGCTACCAAAGGCACGAAAGTTGCGGCCAGTACCGGCAGCCGATCGCGGATCCGATCCACTTGCCGGTCCACACGGGCCAGGTCCACACCAAAAAACCGGATCGTATCGTAGGCAGCAGACAGAGGCATCGACCGGACTCCCCGACGAGCCACTACCCCATGCAGACCGTGCTGCGCCAGGCGCCCGGCATCTCAGTGCCGCGCCACGACGAAATCTCGTGCCGCCTCAAAGGGACCTTCGCCGTCTGAAACCTGCCCGCCACACCAGACCTCGAATTCCCGTGATGCGCGTTCCGCCAGACGCGCCTTCTTCTCACGGCCCCTGCTACGTCCTTCCAACGCTGGGAACAGGCCATAGTTGGCATTCATCGGCTGAAAATCCCGCCGGTTGGTATCCGAAACGTATTCCACCAATGATCCGATCGCCGTCGTGTTCGGAGGTGTCACACAGGGGGTCTGCCGCAGGAATTTCGACATGTTGATTGCTGCCAGCAGTCCCGTCGCCGCCGATTCCACGTAGCCCTCGACGCCGATCAACTGGCCAGCCACAAACGTCGCCGGCCGGGCACGGAGCTGAAGTGTCGGCTTGAGAACCCGGGGTGAGTCGATGAACGTGTTGCGGTGCAGGCTACCCAGCCGCGCAAATTCCGCCGATGCGAGCCCCGGAATCATACGGAACACTCGGCGCTGTTCGGGATAGGTCATCTTGGTCTGGAAACCCACGAGGTTGTAGAGCGTTGCCTGCACATTGTCCTGGCGGAGTTGGACGACGGCATACGGACGTTGCCCGGTGCGCGGATCGACGAGCCCCACGGGACGCATCGGTCCGAACGCCAGAGTATCCCTGCCACGTCGGGCCATTTCTTCGATCGGCATACACCCCTCGAAGTAAACACAACGTTCGAACTCGCGGACGGGCACTTTTTCAGCTTGCAAAACGGCATCGACGAACTGGTGGTATTCCTCCTGCGTCATGGGGCAGTTGATGTAATCCTCGCCTCCCTTGCCGTATCGCGATGCGGAAAACGCAATCCTCCGATCGATGGAGTCCGCCACGACGATGGGCGCGATGGCATCGTAGAAATACAGATATCGTTGCCCCAGGAGTGTCTGGAGTTCGAACGACAGAGAGGGTGACGTCAACGGCCCGGTGGCAACGATACAGGGGGCATCCGGAATCCGTGTCAGTTCCTCACGGACAAGGGTCACTTTCGGGTGGCCCGCCACCGCAGCCGTCAACTCACCGGCAAAACGCTCCCGATCGACCGCCAGGGCCGAACCCGCCGGGACGCGGGTGCGATCGGCGATCTTCATGACCAACGAATCCAGGCGGCGCATCTCGGCCTTGAGAAGGCCCACCGCCGTATCCACAAGGTCGCTACGGAACGAATTCGAGCAAACCAGTTCGCCAAGCTGCTCTGTTTGATGTGCTTCCGTACGGCGCACCGGCCGCATCTCGTAGAGCCGGACCTCGATACCGCGTTGCGCCAGTTGCCACGCTGCTTCGGAACCCGCCAGACCACCTCCGATCACGATCACCGGGGTCTCCGCCCCGAAAACGTTCCTACCTGGATCTACCGCCATTGCTTTCCTCTGATGGTACAAAAGACGGCACGAATTTCTTCGCCAGCCAATCCGGTCGAACTCCCGGGGCTTCAGAAGGCTTCGGCGGCCTCGGGATCTGCCACGGTTTCCTGGTACTTGCAGCCTTCGCTCAGGCAGCGCCGCACCGTGCCGTACCGCTTGGTTGTCTTTTCGACGACAAACGGCGCTTCGCACAGGGGACACGGCTCGGGCACCGGTTTCTCCCATGTGGCAAACTTGCACTGCGGATAGCGGCCACAACTGTAGAAGATCTTGCCCGAGCGAGAGCGCTTCTCCAGGATCTCCCCCTGTTTGCACTCGGGGCACGTGATCCCTGTTGGAATGGGTTTCACCAAAGAACGGACGGTCTTGCACTCGGGATATCCGGAGCAACCGAGAAATTTGCCGAACCGGCCGAATTTCACCTGCATCGGACGCCCGCAGTTCTCGCATTTCTCGTCGACCTGTTCCGCCTCGACGACCTGGATGGTCCCATCGGCATCACGGGTGAAATTCTTCGTGCTCTTGCATTCGGGGTATTTCGGGCACGCCAGGAACTCGCCACCGCGGCCCCACTTGATGACCATCTGCGCACCGCACACGGGGCACTCGATGTCCGTCGGCTGACCGGTCCGTTTCACGTCGCGCATACGCTCTTCGGCGTGTTCGAGGTCCCGAGCGAAAGGATCGTAGAATCGACGCAGGGCGGCCACCCAGCCTTCGTCTCCTTCCTCGATCTTGTCCAACTCGTCCTCCATGCCGGCCGTAAACTCGACATTGAGGATATCCGGAAAGGCATCGACGAGAAGCTCGGTGACAAGGAAACCCAACTCGGTCGGGCGTAGCCGTTTCCCCTTGTCCTCGATCACGTACTCCTTGTTCAGGATCGTGCTCATGATGCTGGCATAGGTGGAGGGACGGCCGATGCCTTTTTCTTCGAGCTCCTTGATCAAGGCGGCTTGCGAGAAGCGCGGGGGAGGCTGGGTGAAGTGTTGTTCAGGCGTCAATTCGTGCAGTGTCAGCTCTTCTCCTTCGCGGAGTGCCGGCAGCCGCCGTTCCGAATCGTCGTCCTCCTCGTCGCCGCCTGCCGCCCCTTCGTCTCGCCCCTCTGTGTAAACGCGGATGAAGCCATCGAATTTCAGGATCTGCCCAGTTGCGCGAAACAAGGTGTCCGCAGCCGTGATGTCGATTGCTGTCTGGTCGAACACGGCGGGCACCATCTGACTGGCGACGAAACGGTTCCAGATCAACGTATAGAGGGCCAGTTCCTCCCGGCTCAAAAACGGCGCCACCCGTTCCGGAAGGTTTTCGATCGATGTCGGCCGGATCGCTTCGTGCGCGTCCTGTGCCCCCTTTTTACTTGCGTAGACAACCGCCTTCTCCGGCAGGTACTGGGCGCCGAAGCGGCCTGCAATGAAATCTCGCGCCATCCCCAACGCTTCGGGCGATACACGCGTCGAGTCCGTACGCATGTACGTGATCAGACCAACGGCTCCCTCCGCCCCCAGTTCGATTCCTTCATACAGCCGCTGCGCGATCCGCATGGTGCGGCTGGGCGCAAATCCGAGTTTGCGTGAAGCTTCCTGTTGGAGTCTCGAGGTGATGAACGGTGGCGTGGGAAAACGGCGGCGTTCCTTCCGTTCGATCCGGCTGACCACCCAGCGGGCAGGGCGAATCCGCGCAACGATACCGTTGGCCGTCTCTGCATTTTCGATACGGAATTTTTCCGGATCGAGTTTGCTTTCACCAATCTTGAAGAGACGTGCCGTAAACGCAGGTGGCAACTGACCTTCCAGACGAGCCGTGATCGACCAGTATTCCTTTGCCTCGAACGCCTGGATCTCCCGCTCGCGCTCACAGATGATCCGGACCGCGACCGACTGCACCCGGCCCGCCGACAAGCCGCGCCGCACCTTTTTCCAGAGAAGCGGGCTGATCTGGTATCCCACCAGCCGGTCCAGGATCCGCCGGGTCTGCTGCGCCTCGTACAGATTCCGATCCAGATCGCGCGGCTGATTGATCGCTTCCAACACCGCACGCTTGGTGATCTCATTGAACAAAACGCGGCGTACTTTGCCGCCACTCTCTTTGCCAAGGTTCATCGCGATGTGCCACGCGATGGCCTCACCCTCACGATCCGGGTCAGGGGCCAGAAAGATGTTTTCTTTGCCCTTCGCGGCAGCCTTCAACTCGCTGATGATCTTCTTTTTTCCATGAATGACCGTGTACTCGGGAGCAAAATCCTTCTCGATATCGACCCCGAGTTTGCTCTTTGGCAGGTCCATCACGTGGCCGACGGAGGCCTTCACCTGGTAGTCACGCCCCAGGTACTTCTGTAGTGTCTTCGCCTTTGCCGGCGATTCCACGATCACCAGATTTTTCGCCATTGGCGCTTCTTTTTAGCCAGTGGAAGGGAGTCGTCAACCACGAGGGTGCCAACCGCGGCAGAGTCGGCCACTCACTTTACCCCTCGAAATGAGAGCTCGCCGAGGGTCACGCCAAAGCTGCTTCTGGTCTCGTTTCCGGCGCGCCACACGGCCGTCCGGGAATGCGGGGAACGGGCCAGAGCGGGGAGATGGCGAATCCCGATCCCCGGCAACTCGTCATCGATACTGCGACGAAGTTGTCCCACACCTTTCAGGATGCACGGCACCCTCGACCGGTGTCAGAATCTCCCGTTCGAGTCCGCAACGGCAGCTTGGTGCACGAGCCTGCCTGCCCTCTCATGCCGGCGTCCTAACGCCTGGAATTTCCCGTCATGGGATCCAGAACCAGCCTGGTTTTCCGCCCGTCCTTTCGCAGTTCGACTTCCCAGAACCCATCGTCGAACTCGACTTCGGAAACCACTCCAGAATTACGGCCCTCCACAGACTCAATGATGGTTGAAATAGGGCGGGAGTTCGCTGGCGGGATTTCATCTGATGCCTTTTTCCTGCGATGCTTCTCTTCACCTGTTTGCGGATCGATATCGAGTTTCTCACACGCCTCGGCGCTACAGACTTTCACTTCCCACAAGCCATCGTCGAACTCCGCCTCCGAGATGCTACCCAGTTTCCGGTCTTCGACCGACTTCAGGATCACCGAAAGAGGTTTGGCCCCCGGGGGAGGAATCTCACCTGCCACCGCAGCAGACAACGGGGCTAGAAGTAGACCGAACACCAGGGCACCCTGAACGATAAGCGTACTTTCCATTTCAATCTCTCCATCGTAGTCGTGATCGCCCACACGCGGCGGACGATTCACACGTTCTTCTTTGCGGGCTGTACACTGACAAACGTGTCTGGCCGGAGATGTTTTGTAAAAAAAGAGGTGATCACCTTCGCGCTGACCCAAACCGGTTCCCGGCGCGGGGCAAGCAATGGCCCTTGCCAACACCGCAATGCCGCCGTTACCGGCCGCCGATATTCCGTGTGACATCGATGCCTTAGCCGTGCCCAATCCGGCGCTGCAAGCCTACTGCAATCCCTCTTCGACCAGACCGTCGGGTGATCTCTCCGCACCAGAATAGGAAAGGCAAGGGTTCTTCATGTGTAGCACCGCGAAACAAAGGGATCGGCTGGTCCGTATCCCCACGGCGATTTTCGTGAATCGCACGACTTCTGCTTGAAGTTACAGGCAAAGATGTGCTCGATCCTATCGCATGCGTATCGCACGTTTCCTCCTCCTGGTCGTCCGACCGGCGGACAATCGCCTGTACCCTGCCAACGCCACGGAGCGTGTGGTGATCTCACGCCTGATCGTTGTCGCGTTGTTGTTTTTTCCCCTTGTCACAGCAGGTAAAGCACAGACCGAGCCTACTCCCCGCAGCGCTCTCCGAGTGGAGCGTGCAGCCGGTGGACCCGTAAGGGTTCGCTGGTCGCAACGCACGGATGGGATCGCTTTCCTTTCCGTCAAGGGAAAGCGATCGATCCCGATCCTGGATGGTGAGAAGCTGCGGCCCGTAGAGCGTGCCCGAAGCTTCCTCGACCGGCATGGCCGGGACCTGGGCCTACCGCTGGCAGCGGAAACCGTGGTTCGGGAAACCCAGGACACCGATGAGGTTGGAATGGACCACGTGCGCATGCAACAGGTACATCGGGGTATCCCGGCGCGCTTCGGCGAACTTACCGTACATCTGAGAGGTGCGGGTGTCGTTGCGCTGCACGCCGTCACGTTCAACGACCTCGACAATATCGAGACAACCCCACGCATCCCAGCCAGTACTGCGCTGGACGTTGCACGCACGATCATCCAACAGGAGTACGGTGTGACGGCAATGCCACGGACTCAGCCGCATCTGGAGTTTTTCAATCCCGGTATTCTCGAGTACACGGCTGCGGCCACCCGTTTGTCCTGGCTGGTTGAGCTTCGGGCGGCTGGTCTGCGTGCCAGGGTGTGGGTTGATGCGGAATCGGGAGAGGTCCTCTTTCACTTCAACGCCCTACCGCACGGTCTTGAACGGCGGATTTACGATCTGCGTGACACTCCCGAAGCATTACCTGGCACACCCGTACGTTTCGAGGGTGAACCTCCAACCGGGGACACGGATATCGACAATGTCTACGACTTCACGGCAGACACCTACGAGTATTATCTGAGAGAGCACGGCCGTGACAGCTACGACGATCGTGGCGGTGTCATGACCGCCACGGTGGGCTACTGCGACAACGACTGTGGCTGCCCGTGTCTGAACGCTTTCTGGGACAACAATCAGACCTCCTTCGGCCGCGGGGTCACCTCGGACGATGTCGTCGGACATGAGTGGACACACGGCGTGACCGAATACAGTTCGGGGCTGATCTACCACAAGGCGTCAGGAGCGCTGAACGAATCGTATTCCGACATTTTCGGCGAAACGATCGATCTGACGAACACGGGTGGGTACGATGATCCGGCAGTACGCTGGAAATTCGGCGAAACGGAACTCTTTCCTGCCGGCCTGCGGAACATGAAAGACCCCCGCATGGCAATTCAGCGTGGTCCGGGCAAAATGAGCGATCGATTCTTCTGGTGTGCCGAGACGGACAACGGGGGCGTACATCGCAACAGTGGGATTGGCAATCACGCCTATGTGCTCATGGTCGATGGCGGTACTTTCAACGGATTCACCATCGAGGGAATCGGCCTGAACAAAGCGGCCCGGGTACAGTACCGAGCACTGACCCGGTATCTGACCTCTTCCTCTGGCTTTCCTGACAATTACGACGCGCTCAATCAGGCATGTGCCGATCTGGCTGATACGACCGATATCACGTCACAGGATTGCATCGAAGTCAGAAAGGCACTCGATGCGGTGGAGATGTATGCGGAATGGCCTTGTCGTTGTGGAGACGGAGTTGTCACGGAGGGCGAAGCCTGTGACGACGGGAATAAGATCAACGGCGATGGCTGTGAAAACGATTGCACACTGACCCTCACGCCAACACCGACCGCCACGGTGGCGGAGGCAACTCCGACCCAGACGGCAGCCGGGACTCCAACGCCCACAAACGAAGGCACGTGCATTGGGGATTGCGACAGTTCCGGGACTGTGACGATCGATGAGATCATTCGCGGGATCAACATCGCGCTCGGAACAGCCTCCCTGGATCTGTGTGAGGCGTTCGACAGAAATGCAGACGCATTGGTTACCATCGATGAGATTCTCGCAGGTGTCGAGGCCTCGTTGTCCGGCTGCCCCGCAGATCCACTCAACGCAACCTTTGCATCCACCGCTCCGAATACTGGTAAGGCTGAGTGAGTGGCGTGATATGGTGAGTCTCCGTAGCCCAGCGGGTGAATGTGCCATGACTCGGTCCGCTCTGGAATCGATCATGGCCGGGGGGCTGCACCCGTTGCGCTGAAACACTTGCCGGGAAGTTGCTCGACGGCGCCGTGGAGCTCGAGTTGGAGCAGGATCTGCAAGACCCGGGCGGCAGGCAGGCCGCTGCGTTCGATCAGCACGTCGACGTGGAGTGGCTCCACTCCGATCAGCTCCAGGACCTGGGCCTCATCCGGTGCCAGTGCCGATGACATCTTCACCACAGACGGGGCCTGTGTCCACGATACCTTCCTCTGACCCTGGAAGGAGAGTTGCTCGGGGGCCCGTGAGCCGAGGATCTGCGGTGCCAGCTCTTCCAGGATGTCCTCCGCTCGCTCAGTGAGCTTGGCTCCCTGACGAATCAGGCGGTGCGTGCCCCGGCTGCGTTCTCCCACCGGCCCCGGAACCGCAAAGACATCGCGGCCCTGCTCCGCTGCAAAAAAGGCGGTGATCAGGGAACCGCTCTTCTCGGCTGCTTCGATCACCAACGTACCGAGTGACATACCGCTGATGATCCGATTTCGCCCCGGAAAATTCTCCGCGTCAGGCTGTGTGCCCGGCACGAACTCACTCAGCACGGCGCCATGTGAGACAACCATTTGCGCCAGGGATCGGTGCTCTCCCGGGTAGATCACGTCGATCCCTGAACCCAGGACGGCGATCGTGCGTCCACCGCCGCGTATCGCCGCCCAATGTGCCGCCGCATCGGTGCCGCGCGCCAGGCCACTGACGATCGTCACCCCGTATGAGATCAGCCCCTCCGTCAACTCACGCGCCATCCGCAGCCCGTAAGCGCTCACATGGCGTGAGCCGACCACGGCCACGGCCAGTGAATCAGCGGCGTGCAGTGCACCGCGGCAGAAGAGGAAGGGTGGCGGGTCGTGGATGTGGCGCAGCCGTGCCGGATAAGCCGCATCATTCCAGGTGATCAGGGTTGCACAACACTGGTTGAGGCGTGCGAGTTGCTCGTCGATACTCTGCCAGTCCTTGAACTGACGGATACAATGCGCAACCTCCGGCCGAAGCCCGGCACATTCCAGCGCATCGACTCCAGCAGAGAACACCGCCTGTGGCGTACCGAACGCCCGCAACAATCCCTGGTACACGATGGGCCCGACACCGCGGATCTCCCGCAGGGCGAGCCAGGCGGGCCAATCGGAGGGTTGGGTTGGCACCGGATCAGGCCTCAGGACGACGGCTTCCGCTGCTCGGCGTGCAGACCGTTCGCCGAGACGTAGCCGGCATGAGTGGTTCCTGCACACATCGATGCCGCGAGACGATGGAGCGCGCGGACAACCTGGTCATACAGGTCATTGAGCGGCCCGAGATCTCCTGCCGTGGCAAACCCCAGCCGGCTGCTCAACCGAAGCAGGTACCTGACCTCGGAAGCGGAACCGGCGGCAATGTTGATGCAGCGCCGGCACTCGCGTTCCGATGGCCGGGAGCAGCCTTCGACGATGTTCGCCGGAACGGACACCGCCGCACGCCGAAGTGGACTTTGAAGCCCGAATCTTTCCTCGGCAGAAAGATCACGCGTGTATCGGTAAACCTCGGTTACGAGTTGATCCGCCTGGCAAAACACACGCAACTGATTCGGGTCACGACTCACAGAGTCTCTCCTCCCCTGAATTTCCCTTTGCCCGCGGAAGACGGATCGCGAAAGGCCACGCGACAGCGCTCAATGAAACACCCGATCGAGACTCCGGTACTGGATCGCCTCGGCCACATGGGCGGCGACGAGATCTCCTCTGCCTTCGAGATCGGCAATGGTGCGCGCCACCTTGAGGATGCGCGTGTACGCCCGTGCGCTAAGATGGAGCTTCGTCATGGCAGCTTCGAGCAGCTTTTCAGCGGCACCGTCAGGGCGGCAATGCCGGGACAGGTCGCGTGCCGCCATCTGCGCATTGCAGTAGATGCGCCGGCTGTGGAAGCGCTGCAGTTGCAGGGCACGTGCACCATCCACACGCCCACGGATCGTGGCAGACGACTCACCGGCGCTCGTCGCCGTCAACTCCCGGTAGCGCACTCCCGGCACTTCGATCTGGATATCGATCCGATCCAACAACGGCCCCGAGATCTTCGATCGGTAGCGCTGGATCGCCAGTTCCGAACAGGTGCACTCCTTGGCCGAGTCACCCAGAAACCCGCACGGGCAGGGATTCATCGCCGCCACCAGCATGCAGCGGGCCGGAAACGTGATCGAACCGATCGCCCGTACGATGGTGATTCGTTGTTCCTCCAGAGGCTGGCGCAAGACCTCCAGCACGTTCTTCCGGAACTCCGGCAACTCATCCAGGAAGAGCACACCGTTATGGGCAAGGCTGACTTCCCCGGGCTTCGGGATCGTTCCGCCACCAATCAGACCCGCATCCGAAACGGTGTGGTGGGGCGCACGAAATGGCCGTGTGGTCACCAATGCACGTCCGTCCATCAGGCCCAGAACACTGTGGACCCGAGTGCTCTCGATTGCCTCGGCCAGACTCAGGCGCGGCAGAATGGTTGGCAGACGCACTGCCAACATCGTCTTCCCCGATCCGGGGGGCCCGACCATGATGACGTTGTGCCCGCCCGCAGCAGCCACCTCGAGAGCTCGCTTGACATGCTCCTGCCCTTTCACTTCGGAGAAGTCGACGTCGTAATGCGCGTTCCCGGCAAAGATCGAAGCAAGATCCACCTTGACCGGCGACAGAGGCCGCTCTCCCCGCAAGAACTCCACGACCTCGACCAGCGAGGCCACCGGAATGACTTCCACACCGTTCACCACGGCCGCCTCACGGGTGTTCTCGGGCGGCAGAAGAACACCACGCAGCCCATACCGGGTGGCACTGGCCGCAATCGGCAGGGCACCGCGAACCGGCTTGATCCGGCCATCCAGAGATAGCTCCCCCAACAGGGCAAATTCTTTCAGACGGCGAGCCGGAAGCACCCCCATCGCGGCAAGCACACCAATACCGATCGGGAGATCATAGGCTGATCCTTCCTTGCGGAGGTCGGCGGGCGCCAGGTTGATCGTTACACGGCGCTCGGGGAATTCATATCCGGAGTTCTTCAGTGCCGCACGGACGCGATCCTTGCTTTCTTTGACTGCGCCTTCCGGAAGTCCCACGACATCAAGGCGTGGTGAACCGCCCGCAACGTCGACCTCGACCTCGACCAGCAGCGCATCGACCCCATGGACTGCGCTTGAAAATACCGTCGCAAGCATAGCCACCTCAATATTCAAGCTACAAGATACACCTTATCTATACAATTTATTTAGGTTGATATCTCAGTCTTGAAAATGGATGGTTCGTGCGGCTCCCGGGACTTTTTGTTCGTCTGATTGTTGGGACGAACCAGGAACTTCCTTCTATATTCCGGGAACGAATACTCTGCGTCGGACTGGGACACGTTGAAGCACCACTGGCGCAGAGAATGCTCCACTCCCGATCGGAGGGTCGCACTCATGGCAACAGCAACTCAAAGCCACCGATCTGCAACAGGCCGCCGGATGGATCCGGCAGACGCCCTGTTCTGGTATGCACAGGATGCGGCACCATCTCTGCGGCCCTTGATTGCGGGCCTCTTCCTCCTGGACCGGCCTGCACACTGGGGTCGGCTGAGGCTTGCCATGGAAAACTGGCTTGTGGCCCTGCCACGACTGCGCCAGCGCGTGGTGGAACCCAGTTTCCCGCTCACGTTGCCCGAATGGGAGGAAGATCAGAATTTCGATCTCGATTACCACCTCCGGCGGGTCGCCCTCACCAGCGCCACGGAGCGCGCACTTTTCGACTTCGTCGGAGAGATTTTCGCCACACCGTTGGATCGGTTACGCCCGCTCTGGGAGGCCTATGCCATCGAAGGTCTATCCGGGGGAAAAGCAGCGTTCTTCCTGAAAGTGCATCACTGTGTCATGGACGGTGTCGGATCCATCGGCGGGTTGGAGGCCCTGACACAACGCAGCCGCGGCGAAAGAATCCAACCCGCGACACGTGTACCGGCAGTCCGCAAACCCTTTGCAGCCAGTTCCGCGTTGCAGTTCGGATGGAACCTGGCGACCGACGGACTCGTGGCAGGCCTTGAACTGTCCCGCTTCGTGGCACGTGCCGTGGCACAACCGGCAGAGACCGCCGAAACCGTGGCTCGGGCCGCTCGCGGTGTGCGCGGAATGATTACTGAAATGCAATCCCCGGGGATCCACGATCCATTGGCTGATCCGGGGACCGGGATCGGCCGTCGTATGGATGGGGTCACCTTCTCACTTCCCCGTCTTCGGGCCATCAAGGACGCCCTCCAGGTGAGTCTGAACGATGTCCTGCTCACGGCGGTGGCAGGTATGGTCGGCCGGTACCATCGCGACCGGGGCATCCGGATCGAAGCCCTGAACTGTCAGGTCCCGATGAATCTACGCCACGAGCAGGAACGGTACGATCTCGGCAATCGTGTCGGCATCTTCAACGTCATCCTACCGATCGGCGAGCGTGACGTACGGAAACGGCTGAGTCGGGTCGTCGAACAGACCAGTGCCGCAAAACGCGATCGCCGAGGGGCCGCTTATCCGTTCCTCCTGTACGGACTCCCTCTCCTACCCCGGTTCGTCATGCGGCAATTGGCGAACACGATCACCACGCGCGTGAATCTGATCTGCACCAACATTCCCGGTCCTTCGGAAATCCGTTACCTGGCCGGTGCCCGGATCGATGCATTATATCCCTTCGCAGCAGTCGCCGTGGGAGTTCCTCTGGTCATCGCTTTGCTCTCCTATGAAAAGCAGCTTGGAGTCGGCATCGATACCGATCCGACGGCCATCCCGGATCCGACGGTCCTCCATCGCCACCTGGAAACCGCCATCACGGAGCTGGAACAACTGGCAGGTCTTGCTGCGCCTCGACAAAAAACGACCACTGGCGGCAGGGCAAAAGCGAAACGTCGTCCGGCGAAAAAACGGTAGTTGTATCCTCCACGTTTGCCAGTCTGGTAAGCCGCGAAGCGGAACCAGGCCTGATGACGCACACACCTGTCCGTTCTGTTCGGCTGGAAAGGGCAAATCGAACGTACGTCGTCCTCGCACACGACGACATATCGAAAGAGGCCGGACGGTCACGGAACAGGGTCGTCGAACACCACGGAATTCACGATGATCCGGCAAATCCAATCATCCCCCAAATTGGACCCGGGGATTCCCTGCGTTGTCTGCATCGATCTACAGACTTCAAATCAAAGGAGATTTCCTTGACAGCGGGAGCCTCCCCCGCATAAGCGTCCGCCACTTGTTCCTCATACAACGAGTGAGAACGATGGAGAGGGAGGTCGCTATGGCAACTGGATGGCGCTGGGTCGTTGGCTTGGTGTGCGCAATGCTTTTGGCCGCTGCATACCGGGCCGATGCGATTACGCTCGACCGGGATGGTGATCTCAAACTGGGAGCACGCACCTATGTCAACGCGCGAATCGGCACGGAGCGTACCCATCTCAGCGAGCCCCAGGCAAACGACGGGACCAAGCTCACCGGGAACAAGACACCCGGTGTGCGCAGTATGGCAACCTATCCCTATTCCCCGGCGGGTCATCTGCGCCAGAATCGTTTTTTCCTCGAAGTGGAATTGAACCACAAGCTCGATCGCCTGTGGCGCGAAGGTTTCGGCCCTCTGGAACTGCTCAATCGACTGCCCTTCAAAGTCAGCGGGCTGGCCTACAACCTGACCTTTCGTGGCGAGTACGACGGCATCTACGATTGGGGACCGCGCGAATACAGTACCGCCGAGCCCTACAAAAAGATCCTTCAGCTCCACCTTGCGGCACTCCGAGGTCAGACAGCGCCGAACGTAGCGGAAATCCGGCGCCATCTGCGAGATACGGCTTCATTCCGGGCCCGGCTTTTCCAGGCCTATGGCCAAGCCACCGTGGCCAACGATCTGTTCTTCCGGTTCGGCCGCCAGGTCCTCTCCTGGGGTGAAACGGACGCTTTCCAACTCCTCGACCACATCAATCCACTCGATGCCAGTTTTGGTGGATTCCTCATCCCGTTGGACGAACGGCGGGTCCCCCTCGACATGCTCCGCTCCCAGTACCGAATCGGTCAGGTCGGCCCGCTCACCGAGGTCTTTCTCGAAGGCTTCCTGGCCATCGATGATGCCGTCGGTTTCGATCCCGCGCCACCGGTCGGCTCGCCGTGGACTCCCCCCAGTTTCGGCTCCGGAAGAACAGAAGTGCGGACCTACAACATCCGTCCAAGCCGCACCTTCAAGGATGCACGCGGGGGCGGCCGTGTCGT
>CAZEWD010000003.1:13987-14787 GCA_964515725.1 uncultured Binatia bacterium (SeqCode) | reverse complement strand
GCGGGAGATGCAACCTTCAGTCTCGCCTATCTCAACACGTACCTGGATCTCCCCGCCACACAGATGTACACAGACCGGCCCACGCCCCTGATCGCCTTTGATGAGGGCAAACCATGTCCGATCGACCGGACACGTCCCTACCTGGGCAATGACCCGAACAAAAATTCGTGCGGTTCACCGGCCCACGCGGTATTGACCGCGGCACGCACCCAGATCTTTGGCACAACGAGCACCTTCGCCATCCCCAGCCTGTACAGCGTCTTCCGATCGGAATTCGCCTATTTCAAAGACGAGCCTGCATATACGCAGTACCAGTTGGATCCGTTCATGTTCACCGACGATATCTACGGTGCACACACCACCGGGGGCCGCCGCCTGCGTGATTCGATCAACGCAGTCGTGGGCTGGGATGCCAATGTGAGGATTCGAGCCCTCAACCCCGACGCGACATTTCTCGTCTCGACCCAATTCTTCTACAAGCGAATCCGTGACGCCGCAGGACGCAAGATCTTCAACCCCGACGGGACTCTGAATCCCGATCGCGAAGTGCTGCCGGTCATCGACTACCTGGGACTCGTCAAGGGCCTGGGGATCATGGCCGAGCCTGTTTATATCCGCCAGCCACGCGACTCGTTCCTCCAGACTCTGTTCATCACCACCTCCTACATGAGCGGCAAGGTGAACCCGATATTTGCGATGTTCTACGACTGGGGCGGCGCATTCGTTTACCAACCCGGCGTAACGCTGATCCGTGACCCCTTTCGCTTCGCGATGAACTACAGCATCCTCGATGCGCACCA
>CAZEWD010000003.1:2258-13977 GCA_964515725.1 uncultured Binatia bacterium (SeqCode) | reverse complement strand
CAGCGGTGTGAGCTTGTTGCGCGACCGGGACAACATCGAGTTCCGGATCGAGTACGTCATCTAGGCGCAGGCGTGGCGGAAACAGCGGCGCCGCGTGACGGCTCTCCCACACGGACAATCAGAGGATGTTGCTGGCCGGCCATGAAGCGCCGGTGATCGATGGACGGGGGCAGGACATAGGCGGTGGCCTGGAGCGAGTGGACTCCGGCAGGCACTCGTTCCCAGCCGGTGATCTCATAGCCGACCGCAGGCAATTCGCCGGTGAGGTCCTCGGGGATCTCTCCCGTCTCCGGATGTTCCCGGTAGAGGAGATTTTGCCGAACCGACGCCAGGGAGGAGCTCACGCCCAGGTAGAAGACAATCGTGGCCCGGGGGCCGACCAGAGCAAACCAGTGATCTTCGACCTCCGCCAGCCGCCGTTTCGACTCAGACATCTGGCCGTCGATGGGAATCGATCCTGGCCGACTGGGAAGCACGAGGTTCCAGCCGCGAAGATCGCGAAAATCGAGAACTGCCGAGACTCGAATGTCTCGCAAAAAAAATGTCGCAGGACGATTCAGCCGCAGTGTGACGGGCAGTTCGGCAAAGTCACCATAGAAGTACGTGTAGGACACGAACGCGGGCGAACGGATCCCCCACCCGATACGGACCGTCTGAACCTGCCCTCGGATGATCCGCAACGGACCGGTCTTCCATCCCAGGACCTCGGTCCGAAGATCTGCTTCGGATCGCGAGAAGCCAAACAAACCCAGCAGAAAACGGGCGCTGGCACGTACCTTCAGCCGATCCAGAAGATTGTCTCCACGGTCGATCCGCAAAAAACACGGGACTCCGCCGCAGTAGCCCAGGTCCGTATGTGGTCCGGACATCCGGTCGAGCGCCGGATCGACCGAAAGAGTGGCTGGCACCATCGAGCGGGGAACGGATTGGCGCTCCACGTAGACCCAGCGCGTTCCACCGAACACCGGGTCGGAGATCTCCACCGTGGCCAGGACCTCTGGCGATCGGATTGCCGCATCGGACCACACACCCGAATCCCGAGCCGCGAACAACAACAGATCTCCGGGCTCGAACATGGCCGGATCCATTTCAAGCGAAGGCTGCGGCGCAAGAATCCACATCCCGGCGCGATCACGTCTGTCGATCTGATGAGGAATGACGTGGCAGTGCGACTCTCCGGAACACGCTACGAGGCGTAGGTGGGCAACAGGCACGCCGAGCAACATCGGCAGCGAATTGCCATCGAGACGGATGACCTCGAGCCGGCGTTCGGGATGGATCTCGCCGCAGATACCGCCGCTCGACATCAGGAGAGCGCTGGTTGCAACCACCAGAATCAGGATGAGTGGCGCAGCCCTCATCGCCGCGTATTTCCTTGACATCGGAGGCACGCATGACGTAGGGAACCGCGCCAGCAGTCCCATATTTTCAGGGTTTTCTGTGAACGCGGGGGAACACGAGAGGAGGGCTCCAATGGTTCGTTTTGGACTGAGAAACTGGGCAGCGGTATGCGCAGTCGGGGTGTTTCTGGTGGCATGGCAGCTACCTGGTCATGCTGTTCCATTGGATAAAGACGGGGACATCAAACTGGGCGTTCGCACTTACGTCAATGCCCGCATCGGGACGGAGAACACTCACCAGGGCGTTCCGATCAGCGACCGCGACACGACAATCTCGGGTTCGGGCACGTTTCCCAAGTCGAATGCAGGTCATCTCCGGCAGAACCGTTACTTCATCGAGGCAGAATTCAAGCACGATCTCAACCGCCTGCTCAAGGCCGGCATCGGCCCACTGAGTCTGTTGAACGATCTTCCCGTCAAGATCGACAGTCTTTCGTATGGTCTGACATTCCGTGGCGAGGCGGACATGCTTTACGACTGGGGACCGCGCGAATACAGCACGGCCCAGGAGTTCAAGGCGCTGGCAGCAGCGGATCCGCCAAATCCGAACGTCGGGGGTGAGGTATGGTTGGCACATGGCGCCCCCCTGTACGGCCAGGCAGTCCAGGACCCCTACAGGGAACGCCGCCGTCTGCGAAAACTCGGCGTGCATCGGGAAAGACTGTTCCAATCCTACGTGGACGTGCGTTCCGGCGACCTGTTTCTGCGCATCGGACGTCAGATCCTCTCCTGGGGTGAGACGGACGGTTTCCGCCTGTTGGACAATATCAATCCCCTGGACAGCAGCTTCGGCGGCTTTCTCGTACCACTGGACGAACGCCGCATGCCGCTCGATATGCTCCGCGCCCAGTACTACATCGGTGAGGTCGGGCCATTCTCGGAGATGTTTTTTGAAGCCTACGGCGCCATCGACAACACGGTCGGCTACTACCCCGGAACACCGGCGGGTTCACCCTGGGCAGGCCCCGGTCTGGGCGCCTCCACGAACGACTCGACCAGCTACCGGATCCGTCCGGCGCGAAACTTCAAAAACACGCGAGGCGGTGGCCGCCTGGTATTCAACGCCTTCGACGCGACCTTCAGCATCGCCCACTACTACACCTATTTCGACCTCCCCGGGCTGCGGGTGCAAACACGGCCGGAACTGAGCGCGCTCAATCCCGATCGTGGGAATGCCGTCCCCTTCATCGTCGGCT
The DNA here is from genome assembly GCA_964515725.1 of uncultured Binatia bacterium (SeqCode). GTDB lineage: Bacteria > Desulfobacterota > Binatia > HRBIN30 > HRBIN30 > CAZEWD01. Next base: position 11,381 of record CAZEWD010000003.1, on the reverse strand, counting down.
TCAACGAGGGGCGGCCCTGTGGCGTCATCGATCCGGCGACCGGTCTTCCGACCAGCGAACCAGACTTCAACAACATGAATTGCGGCGCCCCGACACACGTATACCAGACCGCACCGAAGGTTCAGGTCTCCGGTGCCACCACCACCTTCGCGATCCCATCCATCTACAGTGTGCTGCGCAGTGAAATCGCCTATTTCAAAGGCGAACCCGCATACACGCAAGGGCACCTGGATCCTTTCACCTTCAACCTCGAACAGTTCACGAGGCGTCGTTGGGGACAAGCACTCTCCTCACCTGGCCGACAGCTACGGGATTCGATCAACTTCGTCGTCGGTCTCGACCGCAACCAGTGGATTCGCTGGCTGAACCCCCACCAGACCTTTTTCATCTCGACCCAGTTCTTCTACAAACATCTCCGACACGCGGGGGGATCTCAGATCTGGCTCGACTCGAACGGCAATGGGATCAGAGGTGACGCGGTGGATGCCAACGGACTCCCTTGCAAGCCGGGCACCAAGGGCTGCGTCGAAGACCGGCTCAATCCGGATCGTGAAGTCCTGCCTGCCTACCTGTCGATGAAAAGCTTCGACCTGAATGGATCGGAGTTCAAGAATCTGCAGCCCGTTTTCGTAACACAGCCGAAGGACGCCTTTTTGCAGACTTTCTTCATCGGTACTTCGATGCGCAGCGGCACCATCAATCCGGGTCTGGTTGTGTTCTACGACTGGGGTGGCGCCTTCGTATACCAGCCAACGGTGACGTTTCTGCGTGACCCGTTCCGGTTCACCGTCGACTACAGCATCCTCGACGCCCACACCTACAAGGCCGGCAGTGGTGTGAGCCTGGGTAAGGACCGCGATAACATCCAGTTCCGATTCGAGTACGTCATTTGAGGGCAACCTCCGACATCCGTGTTCACTCCCACAAGGAAAGTCCAGAAAGGAAACTACGTGAAGCGCTATCTCTGCAGCGCCGTACTCGCCTTTACACTCGGCGGCCTGATGATTCGTTCCTCAGCCGCCGAGCGAGTTACGGCAGAGAATCTCCGGGAGAATCTGTTCTCGACCTGTTTCTCGAGCCCGACCGAGGGGTGGGCCGTCGGGGATCTGGGGAAAATCTTCCACACGACGGACGCCGGAAAATCCTGGGATATCCAGGATGCCGGGACCAAGCGCCCTTTTGCCGCGATCACATGCCATGGCTCCGAGCTGTGGGCAGTAGGCCAGGGGGGGCAGATCGCCCACTCCGCCGACGGCGGCAAAACGTGGAAAGCACAGAAAAGCGGCGTCGAGCGCCAATTACTGGACGTCGCTTTCGCAACACCCCAACTGGGCCTCGCCGTCGGTGATTTCGGTGTCATCCTACGCACCACGGACGGCGGGCAAACCTGGAACAGAATCTCCCTCCCCGAAGGCGTCATACTTCCTGAAGAAGTAGCAGACGTTGTCGCACCGGGAGATTTCATCGTTTACGGAACATCGTTCGCCAGCCCGGATCATGCCTGGATCGCCGGCGAGTTCGGACTGATCTTCTCGTCGAACGATGGTGGCATCACCTGGCAACAGCAGACGAGCACCGTCGAAACGACCATTTTTGGTATCGGTTTCGCTGACCCACAACACGGTTGGGCCGTCGGGATCGACGCCGTTCTTCTGAGCACGGAAGACGGTGGTACGACGTGGACCCGCCAGCATGTGGAAACCCCCAAGGGTTTTACCCTGCCTCTCTACGACGTTGCCGTGAACGGCAATTACGGCTGGGCCATCGGCAATAGTGGATTCCTTCTCCAAACGAAGGATGGCGGCAAGACCTGGCGTCTGTCGGACGTGCCCGTGAAAATGGCGGGCAGTTGGTTCCGGGGGGTCAGTATGCTGCCAGATGGACGTGGATTCATGGTGGGTGCGCGGGGCTTGGTCCTCAGCGCCGACCGCGATCAGTTCACTGCCCTGAAATCGGTTTACTGATCCAGGCGCTCAGGAGGTTTGAAACAACATGATTCCGCAGAGATGGATTGAAGCATATCTACGGTTTTTGCTGCGCTACCGGGGATCGATCACGATCTTCGTGGTGCTGCTGACGGCGTTTTTCGCGTTCGGTCTGACGAAGATCCGGCTTCACACCGATTTCTTCGATTTTTATCCACGCCAGCACAAGTACATCAAATTCTACAACGAATTCCGTAAGATGTTCGGCACGGCGAACATCATGAACGTGATCCTGCAGGTCAAGACGGGCGATATCTACAACCCGAAGACACTGCAGAAAATGGACGAGATCACCAAGTTCATGATCAACACGAAGGGTGTCGTGCCCTACCAGATTCTGTCGATCGCACACCCTGCGGTCAGCAGTGCGACGGTCACGCAGGGGGCTGTCCAGGTGCGACCCATTTTCTATCCCGGCGTGCCCCAGACGCAGGAAGATGCTGAACGCGTACGTTTTGCCGTGTACGCAAATCCCAATATCCGCGGCGTCTACGTCGCCTCCGACGACTCAGCGGCCGTTTGTAACGTCGGCTTCTGGGAGGAAGCGCTCGACTTCCGGTACCTGAACGACCGCATGCATGAATTGAAGAAGAGCATCGACGACGACAACCACGAGCTGTTGGTCACCGGCTTTCCGTGGCTGTACACATCCGTGCTGCAGTACTCGGGACAGTTGTTCATGGTGTTTGCGTTGACCACGATCGCCCTGTCCTTCCTGCTCTATTCGTACTTTCGAACGTGGACGGGCATCTGGGTTCCGATTTTCTCGGGTATCTTATCGAGCATCTGGGGGCTCGGGATCGCAGCCTATCTCGGCTTCAACCTGGATCCATTGGTGCTGGTCATCCCCATCTTCCTGACAGCACGCGCCCTGTCGCACTCCGTACAATCGATGGACCGCTATCATGAGGAGTTCTACCGATTGAAGGACAAACACAGGGCGATCGTCGTATCCTACTCCGACCTGTTTGCACCCGCCATTGCCTCGATCGTCACCGACGGTATCGGACTTCTGATCGTCGCCGTGGCACCGATCCCGTTGATCCAGAAAGTCGCCATCTTCGCCAGCTTCTGGGTCGTGTCGATCTTCATCAGCGTGGTCACACTGCACCCCATCATTCTTTCGTACATCGATCCACCGCCGCCGGTGGATCACATGGCAAAGAAGGAAACGGGGCTGGGCATCTGGCCCGCCACGGGAATCCTGGCACTGGCAGCGGCAGTTGGTTATGCGTTGGCGAAAAGCGACTTTTTCCTCCACTGGTACAACAGTACCAGTGGAGGGTTGCGGGATTTCCTCGATCTCCTCGGCCCGGGGATGATTTGTTTCCTCCTCGTCTCACCCATCCTCGGCTGGTACTGGCTCGCCTATTGCGAGCGTATCTACCCCGCGTTCACACAACTCGTCATCGACGCCAGTGAGGGTTGGCGACGATGGGCCGTGATCGTCATCACGATTGCACTCTACCTCCTTCTGCCCCAGTGGGGTTGGAAGCTGAAAGTCGGCGATATGACGCCGGGTGCGGCCCTGCTCTTTCCGCAACACCCCTACAACGTGGCACACGATACATTGAACGAAAAATTCCTCGGTGCCAGCCAACTCATCGTCATCGCTGACACCAAACAACCCAATGGCGTGAAAAGCTCCGAGACACTGACCGCAATCGAGGAGTTCTCCTACCACATGCAGGGGGCGGAAGGCGCCAGCGGGACCATCACCATCGTCGATATCATCAAGCAACTGGCGCGTTTGCAACACGAGGGAGACCCGAAGTGGTCGATCGTACCGCTCAATCCGAAAGAGATCGGCCAGATCATCTATACGTTCACGCAGAACGCGAACATCGCTGCCTTGAACTTTTTCATGGATCCCAGTGCCCGTTATGGATCGATCATCACGCTGTTCCACGAGCATTCGCACGACATCATCATGAACTCGATCCAGTACGCCAAAGACTTCGCCGCCCGGTACCAGGAAGGGTTCGTCGAATTCCGCCTCGCCGGTGGTCTGTTCGGAATCCTGGCCGCTGTCAACGAGGAAGTGGAGAACTCCTATTGGAAAAACCTGGCGATGATTTTCGCCATCGTTTACATTTGCCTCTATCTGACCTACGGCTCGCTCTACGCATCCCTGATCCTGATGATCCCCGTGGTGCTCTCGCAGCTCGCTGCGGAAGCGTTGATGGTCTGGCTACAGATCGACATGAACGTCAACTCCCTGCCCATCGCTGCAGCCGGCGCCGGCGTCGGCGTCGACTACGGTATTTACCACTTCAGTCGTATGGTGAACACGTACGACGAAATCGGCAAACTCGACGAGGCCGTCGATTACGCCACGGCCACAACGGGGAAAGCCATCATCTTCACGGCTTCGACCATGGTCGCCGGTACCGGATTCTTCTGGTTTTCCGAGTTGAAGTTCCAAGCCGAAATGGGCTTACTGCTCGCGCTCCTCATGACCTTCAACACCTTCGGTGGGCTCGTTGTGGTACCGGCCTTCGTCAAAGTACTTCGCCCCGGTTTCCTCGTGAATCGCAAACGCAAAATTGCGACTGCCGAGATACCATCGTGAAGTGGTCACCTTTCACCACGCCCCCAATGAATACCGGCGATACGCACACAAAAGAATCTTCTGGGAGAATCAAGTAAATCTTTACATATGAATCGAGCTGACCTACGGTTCGCCCCGTTCTTCTGCGACGCAATGACTTTGCCGATTTTCCCGCCCTCTGGAACCGTTGCTCAACCACAATGGCGATTGCCCCGGAGGCGCCACCCACCCTGTCGACTCGAACCGTACTCGATGCCGAACAGGCTCGATGTGCAAAGACCGTAGTTTTTTTGGAGGAGGACATATGAGAATGAAACGAGGCGCACGCATCCGTACCGGACTGTGGGCCATCTCCTGCCTGGCACTCCTGGTCGGCGGACCGGTACGCGCCCAGGAAGGCGACAAGCCCTGGGTGCTGGATCAGAACAACTGGCAATTGGCCAAAGACCTCCTTCCTGAGGTCGTGCTCAACCGCGTAAAGAGCGGCGACTACACCTTCAAGGTGGCCCCGGTCGACCCTGATAAGTTCAAGCAGAACTACTCGAAGAAATTCTGGGAAGCGAGCGAGGCAAACGCAGGGAAATATGACCTCGACGCATCTACCTGTGGGTTGAAAGACAAGGGTACCGGCAAAATGCCGGAGTTCTATTTTGGCTACCCGTTCCCGAAGATTGACGCGAAGGAACCGAACGCCGCCTGTAAGATGGCGTGGAATTTCTCCGCAGCCAACGGCATGGGCAACGGCCAGGGCGCAACATTCACGCTGAACGGCATCGATAGCAGCGGCGAATTCAAGCGGATCAAGCTGTGGCTGCACTGGAACTCCTTTCTTGGCCGCTCCGCTGGCCCCATCAATAATCCCGAAGGCCTCCGTTCGACCAGCCTGTCAAACGTGATGGAGCCTCAGGACGTTGACGGCGTTGGCGGTTTGACCAAAGTCATCAATGATTGGACATCCCAGGACCAGTCCTGGTACTACGTGCCGTCAACCCGCCGCGTGCGTCGGGTGAACGCGGCAACTCGTTCGGATCCCGTGGCCGGGCTGGACATCTTTGCCGACGACGTGAACTGCTATGCGGGTAAAATCGAATACTACCGCTGGAAGCTGGTCGGTGAGGGCAAGATTCTGGCTGGTGTACTCAGCCCAGAGCCGATCAAGCAGAAGAAGGTGAGTGAAACGCGCTACGAAGTCGATGTGCCCTATTTCAAAGCCGCCTACGAAACTCCGGGCGCCAAAGGTGCACCGTGGCAGATCGTCGAGAACCTGACCATGATTCCGCGTCCGGTGTGGATCATCGAAGGCGAGTCGGAAGATCCCTACTACAACTTCGGTAAGGTCATCATGTACATGGACAAAGACATGTACCGCATCTGGTGGAAGCTCGTGCACAACCGCGCGGGCGAGTACTTTTACAACGCCATGTGCGCATACCACTTCTCGACGAACGACGACGGTTCGTTCACAGCGGTCACACCGAATATGGTCGTGGGCGTCAACGATAAGACAAACCGGGCCGCTCTGGGTGGTCGCTATAGCCAGCAATTCCTCGAGACGAACTTCGATCGCGATTACTTCACACTGAAACACCTGACGAATATCTCCGACTGATCGCCGGAGACATCAGAAAAAAAGGCTCCCCGCTTCCGCAGGGAGCCTTTTTTTTTCGCACCGTACCCGTGGGTGTATCGTAGCCCCCGCTTCAGATCACGGGCTTTTCAAATTCGCGCCGGATCCAACGTGCGATCCAGCCATCTGTCTCCTGCTCGGCGAGCCGTTCCAGTTCTCCGCGGTCGAGCCACACACCGCCGCACCCGGGGCATTGCTCCACGGATACTCCATACTCGACAGCATTTTGCAATCCGGTCCCACACCGCGGACAGACCATCTCTCCAGCCTTCTGCTCACCCACCTGCTTCTTGCGGAATTCCTCCATCAACCGGCGGTCCTGCTCAGCGAAGTACTGGTCTTCCCTGGCGCGTTCCGCATCGCGGAGTTTGGTTCCGAATCGATCTTTCTCATCCGATCCCATCTGACTTCTCCCGTGGTTGCTGCTGCAGAGGCAATCGCACACGCATCCACTCCAGAACGCTGCGGGCGCGGTCGCTTTCTTTACTCAACACCGTCAGACCCACCACGATGAAAAGGACACCTTGAAGGAAAGGCAGAAACAGCCCGATCACCCCGAGAACGAGAAAGGCGACCCCGAGCACAATGCGGCCCATACGGCGCACGGCTACTCCCATCGATCACTCCTGCCAACCAGTTGCACGAAAAGACTCTCCATCACCGGGCCCGAGCGTATCGGTCGATCCCCGGTATTGTCAACGACAGGATGCCTTTCTACGGAATGAAACAGGTCTTTTCCGATCCACAACCACTTTTGATCGAGTGGCCTGGCGAAAGCCCGACGGTATCTGACGCCAGGCCAGGCCGGTCACGATGCGGAATCAGGCTTCTCGCCGGAATCGGCAGAACTGATCGACACCGAGTTCCAAGCGTCCCGTACGTTCAGGGCAATTCGACCGAGAAGTTGGCGTGCTTCTACGCTGCATCCCCTCGGAATTGTGCCGGCATGCAACTCGGCCAACCGCGCCAATTCCAGCGATGCCGGATCCCGCAAAAGGAGATAGCGTGCAGGTTCGTCCCCCTGGATTCCGAGCCACCGCCACTCACGCAAGCGCTCACAAACCCTCAACACAACTTCCGGATCGACTTGGAGACGATGGGCCGTCAGCAACGGATCGATGCATCCGCCCCCGCGGCGAAATATCGCAACGGCCTCGAGAAGGACATGAAGCGCAATGGCGCCTTCGTGGGGCGACCCCATTGCGGAAATCTCCGCGCCAAACTCGATGACGCTCGCAATCTCTGCCCCGTAAAGGACAATGAGCCAACTCACATACAGCCAGACGAGCGTGACTGGGATCTGCGACATGGCGCCGTAGATCGCATTGTAGCTCGCCACCCCGACCTGCAGCTCCACATACAGCCACTGAACGACCTGCCACGCGGCGCCAGCAATGAGGCCACTGAGCAGAATGCCAGGAAAATAAGGTCTCCGGTTCGGCATTACCGCATAGAGCACCACGAGCGCTACCGCATTGATGAGTGCTGATGCACATTGCAGCGCCAGCACCATGACATCATCCAAAGGAGCACTGCGGCCCAGCCAATCGACGACTTCCTGGATCTGCAGGGATGAGGTCAACGTTACCGCCACCAGGAGGAGGAACGGCGTCAGCATCACCACACCTGAATAATCGGCGATCTTGCGCCATACGGTACGACTGCGTGTGACCCGCCAGACCTGATTGAAGCTCGCTTCGATACTGCCCAGGAGGCTGACCACAGAGATCAACAACAGTGCGGCACCCAATGCTCCGAGAGTCGCCACGTTTGTCCGATCGATGTATCCAACGATCGCTTCGGCGGTTTGCTCGTTCAGCGACAGACGCGACAGCAGCAACGGCTCGATTCGTCTTTGCACCCCCAGCCCTTTGAGGATCGAGAACATCACCGCCAGCAGCGGAACCATCGAAAGCAAGGATGTGTACGCCAGAGCCGAGGCGCGCATGAAACACCGATCGGCGAGGAACCGCCGTGTCACCGCATGCAGAAAGTGCCAGGCGCGTTGTGGAAATGTCATCGTCTCTACCGCAGAGTGAATCGAAACCGGTATTGTCCTTTCCGGCAAACCTCAGAGGCTGTCGGTGGTCTGCGGCGACAACACATTCGCGGCCGGCTGTAGCCGCTCCGGACTACAGGTCCCCATTCCGCCCCTCACGGTAGAATCGCTCCCGACCAGGTTTCCGTCAGAGTGTCCTTCTCCCCCGCCAGAAATGCGCGCAATTCCACCGGACACGCGCCTGACGGCTTCACCTGAAAGGTCAGACGCCAGGTCTGGTTCACCGGATTTTTCACCAACTGCTGTTCGGTCAGATCGCCGCTTTCGGGGCCAGAGGCGACGGAAACAACGGCACGCGGGGGCGTCTCCGCCTGCATTGCATTCAATTTCTTACCGGAGAAGTCGATGACGATCCGATACGCACCATCTTTCGTCCGGTCCTGACGAGTCGCCACCACCCGCCCGCCTGGCGGCCGGCTCGGATCGTCGCCGTACCAGTACAACGAATAGGCAAAAGACAAGCGATCTCCAGCCGCAGGGATGTGCTCAGGTGTCCAGAAAGTCACCACATTGTCATTGATGTCTGAATCGGTAGGTAACTCGATCAGTTCCACATGACCATCACCCCAGTTGCCGTGCAGCACCTGCCATGCACTCGGGCGCAATTCGGAACGCGCCTCCAGATCCTGATAGTGCTCGTAATCCCGGTCACGCTGAATGAGCCCGAACCCTCGTGGGTCATGCATCCGCGACGCACTGATACTGATCTGCGGTGGATTGTCGAGCGGTCGCCACAGCCACTCGTTCTCGCTCGAGAACAGCAGAAGTCCGTCCGAGTCATGCACCTCGGGCCGGAAATCTGAAAAACAACGCCGTGTATTTTCTCCATGGAAGAACATACTGGTGAGCGGTGCCAGACCAAGTTTGGCCACGCCCCGCCGGAAAAAGATCCGAGCGTCCA
>CAZEWD010000003.1:0-2242 GCA_964515725.1 uncultured Binatia bacterium (SeqCode) | reverse complement strand
CTGGTCTGGACGCCTGGCGTCACAATGAAACGATAGGCGCCTGTAACACTTTGGCTGTCGAGCAATGCATAGATCGTCACGGCCTTCGCCCCGCGGCCTGGCTTCTCCAACCAGAACTCTGTGAAATAAGGGAATTCTTCACCCGCCGGCTCCACCGTATTGATCGCCAACCCACGGGCAGAGAGGCCATACACCTGGTCACGGCCGACGGCGCGAAAGTAACTCGCCCCGAGAAATACCACCACCTCGTCCTTGTAGGCGGGATTCTTGATCGGAAAATGCAGCCGGAAGCCTGCGTATCCGATATCTTCGGGAATCGCACCAGCGAATGTGTTCTTGCCATAGTCGAACTGCTCTGTGGAGAAACGGATGTGCCGTGCGATTCCACCCTCAACGACGTTCACCGTCACAGGCCGTGGGTAGTACAAGCCGAGGTGAAAGAATTGGACCTCGAACGGCAGGCCTTCCTTCCGCCACAGGGATTGGTCTGTTCGGAAACGGATATCGCGCCATTCGTCGTAGCTCATGTCGAGCATCCAGCCAGGAATTTTCTCCCGGCTGTCATGGAATGGTTCGCGCGCCATCTGCTCGGCACGCGCTGCGACATCATCCAGGCCAAATCCGCCATATGCGGGAGCACTGCCGAGCAGTGCCAGTGCAAACACGAGCCTACCAACTGGGATTCTCATCCTGCTTCCTCCGCGCAATCAACGACTGAGCCCGGGGCAACCCATCAGCCTCTCCTTTTCGCGACAAAATGTGCCACAGTTCCGTCAGACGAACGGACGAAGCACCACCGAGCCACCCCACATCTGCCTTACTCACATGCTGCGTCAAGGACACCTGAGGTGTGGCAGGAATCACATCATCGGGCCACCCCGGGACTGGAATAATGACGCGTCCCAGGTATAGGCGTGCGCATGGGCCAGAATTCGAATCTGAGCGAACTCTTCAACGGCAACCTGACCGGGTTCGACCATGCCATGGGCGTCCGCATGGTCGAGGCAAGTCGTGATAAAGTCGTGCTGGAATACGACATCGATGCACGCCACCTGCAGCCCTACGGCATCGTCCACGGCGGGATGCATTGCGCCATGGTGGAGACCGCCTGTTCCACCGGCGCGGGGATGGATGCGCTGAGTCGTGGACTGTCAGTGGTCGGAGTGGAGAATCACACCAGCTTCATCCGCGCCGTACGCAGTGGCACAATCCGCGTCACGGCACTCCCGATCACGCGAGGCCGGCGCTCACAGCTCTGGGAAGCGATTGCGCGCGACAGCGACGAGCGGATCATTGCCAGCGGGCGTGTCCGGCTGCTCTGCCTGGAACCAGGCAGCAACCTTGCGGGACAACCGGTGCCGAGTGGTGGCGGAGAGTAGTTCGCCGCCCCACAGGCCCGGTTACGGTCCTACACACGATTGATCAGGCTTGCGGCAACCGCGGCGCCAAAGCCGTTGTCGATGTTGACTACGGTCACCCCCGCTGCACACGAATTCAGCATGGCGAGCAACGCAGCCAGACCGCCGAAGCTCGCTCCGTATCCGACGCTGGTGGGAACGGCAATGACAGGCCGATCGACCAACCCCGCAACCACGCTTGGCAAGGCCCCTTCCATGCCGGCCACAACGATCAGCACCGTGGCAGACCGCAGGGCATCGCGGTGCGCCAACAGCCGGTGTAGGCCCGAAACACCGACGTCCGTCACCTTCTCGACAAAATTTCCCAACAACTCCGCCGTCACCGCCGCCTCCTCGGCTACCGGCAGATCGGCCGTGCCCGCCGTCAGGATGAGCAGCTTGCCGCGGCCAAGGACCTTTGGCGGTGAGTGGATCAACGTCGCAACCCGCCCGCCGGCATAATATTGCAAGTCGGGGAAGGCGGCACGGACCTCCATCGCCTTTTCCGCATCGAGTCGGGTCATCAGGACATTGTGTGAATTACCTTGCAGGCTGCGTGCAATCTCGATGATTTGCGCAGCCGTTTTCCTTGCGGAATAGATCACCTCAGGGAAGCCGGTACGTAACGAACGATGCAGATCGACCTTGGCGAAACCGAGATCCTCGAAGGGAAGAGATCGGAGACGCTCTATGGCCACATCGACACTGACATCACCATGACGGACATCGTCCAGAAGGGCTCGAAGACTCATCGGATCCATTTCATCGTTCCCGAAAGTGGTCATAGCCGGAGCGCGACAACACCGCGACCTGGCCCCTTGTGTCGATGACGTCCACCCGGCGAC
>CAZEWD010000002.1:25116-34386 GCA_964515725.1 uncultured Binatia bacterium (SeqCode) | reverse complement strand
TCAGGGGCTCGTGGTGGCGCAACACCAGGGCGGCGGCAAGGCGCCGCAATACCTCGTACGCGGCTTCAATGCGGATCACGGCACGGACTTCGCCGTGGCGGTCGATGGCCTGCCGGTGAACCTGCCGACTCACGGCCATGGCCAGGGATATGCCGACCTCAACTTCCTGATCCCTGAAACCGTGGAGCGGTTCACCCTGCGCAAAGGACCGTATTTCGCAGACCTGGGCGATTTCGCGAATGCGGGCGCCATCGATTTCGTCACCCGCGATAGGGTCGACGAGAACATCGCCCGCGTCGAACTCGGATCGTTCAACACGCAACGCTACGTGGCGGTCGTTTCACCCCAGATGAAACATGTGCAAAGCCTGTTCGCCGGCCAGTTGTACCTGTCCGACGGACCGTTCGAACACCCACAGAATTACACACGGTACAACTTTTTCTCCAAGTTCACCCTGCAACCGGCAACAGATTCAAAACTGTCGCTGTCGGCCGGCATCTACGACGGGCGTTGGGATGCTTCGGGGCAGATCCCCCTGCGTGCCGTCAGCGCCGGGGCTCTGGCGCTGGCCCCCGATGCCATACCTGGGGTAACGCCACAACGGCCTTTCGGCCGCTTCGACGCCATCGATCCTTCCGAAGGTGGCAGCAGCGATCGCGAGAACCTCAACCTGCACTACCGTTACACGCCTCGGCCCGAGGAAGAATGGTCGCTTCAGGTTTACGGCAGCCGCTACAAGATGGCCCTCTACAGCAATTTCACGTTCTACAAGGATACCGGACTGCGTTTCTACCGGCAGGCGGACGGCACCATCTGCGACTCTGCTCTGGGATCTTGTGAGAACACCCTTGGTTACCTTCCGGGCGATGGCATCGAACAAAATGATATGCGCTGGCTGTATGGCGCACGTGGCCGGTACACGCGGGATTGGGCGATCGGTGCAATCCCGGCCGAAACCCAGATCGGCATCGAGACACGCAACGATGAGATCAACGTAGCGTTGTGGCGGCAGATCCAACGGCGGCGTTTCTACGCTGTCAACAAACTGAACGTAGAAGAACGCTCCGTCAGTGGCTTTCTCCAACAGCAGTTTTTCTTCACCGACTGGGCACGTCTCGAAGCGGGCCTGCGAGGTGATGTGTTTTTCTTCGATGGCCACAACCGCCTGCCGGTACAGGGAGAAGATCCAAACTTCACACCAACCTATATTGACGGTAACAGCGTCGACTCGATCGTCAGCCCCAAGGCCAACCTCATCCTGACACCACTGGTGAACACGGACGTCTACTTCAACTTCGGCAACGGGTTTCATTCGAACGATGCGCGCAACGTCCTGCTGACCAGATCCCACCCCGATTTGAGCCGGAACGTCGCATCTGCCCTGGCGCGCTCCACCGGATACGAAGTTGGATCTCGCACACGGCTCTTCGACCGGCTCGACCTCGCCGCATCCCTCTGGTTGCTCGATCTCGAAAGCGAGTTGGTCTTTTCCGGAGACGCGGGCAATCAGGAAACCGGGGCGGGTGGAACATTCCAGCCGAGCGGTCCAACGCGGCGCTGGGGCGTAGACTTCGAAACACGCCTCCGGGCATTGAGTTGGCTGTTCATCGACTACGATTTGTCCTACTCCGATCCGCGTTATCGCGTGACAGGGGAAGCAATCCCGCTGGCTCCGACATTGCTCATGAACGGCGGGTTTACAGCCGATTTCGGCAACGGCTTGTCCGGTGCACTACGCATGCGTTACCTGGAAGATCGACCGGCCAACGAGGATCGGACCCTGACTGCACGCGGCTATTTCCTCATGGACCTGCTCGCACAGTATCGCTGGCGCAACCTGGCCTTCTCCGTTGCCGTGTTGAACCTCACCAACACCGATTGGAGAGAAGCGCAGTTCAGTGACACCTCATGTGTCCTCGGAGAGGTAGGGCGAGGCGAGTGCCTCCGGGCGCCTGGCAAACAGGGCGAGCACGACGATCCCCCACAAGATATCCATTTCACGCCCGGCAACCCGATCGCTGCACGTGGTGGGTTTACCTTGTTCTTTTAGCAGCAGCGCGAGAATCGAGACGTACTTTCCTCCGGCTCAGGGTGAGAGGCGCAAGTGCTGGTCCTGAATCGGGGGCAGCGATCGTCCCGGGGGGGGTGAATCCTCTGACGATCGGCAGACTCACGCTACCGCACAGCGCAGAGCCGGATTTCAGTTTGCAACAACGGGATCCGTCGTATGGATATGGCTGCGGCGCCGGAAGTGCGACCAGCGTCCCTGCAGGTAATGCACAGCAGCCCGCCCGAAGCGTTCGAGGTAGCGCGGTTGTTGCACCATCAGGCGAGCCAGCCCGCGAAGAACATCGGGGCGGCGGTAAAACACTTTGTAGAGACGGTGAAACGAAGCTTCCAGAATTTCGGCACTGAGGCCGTGCGGGATGAAGATGAAATTCATACCGTTCATCTGCTCCCAATCCTCGGCAAAAGTCCCGTACTGCTGGATCGTTGCGTATGCGGGTGTACCGGGATACGGCGTGAACTTCGTGATCTGACACATGTCGAGTTCGACCTCGGAAAGGAAAGCCGCCGTCTCTTCAATGCTGTCCAATCCCTCTGTCGGATGTCCCAGCATGACATAGCCCTTCGTGCGAATGCCGGCAGCACGAGTCATACGCAGAGTCTCCCGCAGGCGAGGTAGCTTCACCTCACGTTTCACAAGGTCGAGCATCCGCTGTGAACCGGACTCGATCCCGTATGCAATCTGCCAGCAGCCGGCCTCCTTCATCAAACACAGGGTTTCGAAGTCGAGGAGGTTGGGATGGCTGCTACAGCTCCAGGTGAAACGGAAGCGTTGTTCGATAAAGGCGTGGCACAGCTCGATGACACGCTCTTTACGGACAGTGAACAAATCGTCCGTGAACATGATGTGTCGGACACCCTGGTCTGCGAGATGCTGGCACAGCCGCACGACGTAATCGACGCTGTGCATACGCCCTTTACGTCCCGATGTAGAACGATCGCAGAAGTTACACGAAAACGGGCATCCCCGCGACGTGATCACCGTTGTCACAGGCGTACGTGGATAACTGAACAGCGAGGGTGTGAAATTATAGGGAAAATTCGGCAGAAGATCCCATGCGGGAAAGGGCAGCATATCGAGATCGTCGATGTACGGAGCCCGCGGATTGGTGCGAACTGCCCGTCCCTGGCGATAGGCCAGCCCAGCCACATCTTCTACCGGCGCGCCGGCATCGAGGCGCTGCAACAGTTCGAATAAGGACACCTCCCCTTCGCCCGAGATCCCATAATCGATCGCTGGAAAGGCCTGCAATGTACGCTCGGGAATCGCACTCACATGTGCACCGCCAAGGATGGTGACGGTAGACGGCAAGAGGGATTTCACACGCTCGGCAATCCGAGCGCCATTGCTCACGGAAATGGTCGTCGACGAAATGCCAAGATAATCCGGACGCAGCCTGGCGATGCGCTGACTGACCTCCTCTACCGACGTGCCGTGGCTCTTGGCGTCGATCAGGTGAACCCGATACCCTTTCTGTCGTGCGACGGCCGCCAGGATGAGCACTCCCAGGCCCGGGATAGTCGTCTCGTCCTGGCGCAGTTTGTCGAGGCTTCGGTCCCAGAACACGAACGGCGGTTCGCACAAAACGAGCGTGCGAGGAGTAGCGGGCGAAGTGGCCATGGCGGGACGCTATATCAGGGCACGGGCAGCCGGCAAGTTGCAATTCGGCCTGACATCGAATCACCACACGAACGGCACCAGTCGCTTCACCCCGCTGCAATACTCCTCGTAGGCAGGCCCAAGCTGAGCACGCAGGCGGCGCTCCTCTTGTATCGCCCTGGCGCCAAGTCCTGCCGCACAGCCGGCGAAACCGAGGGCAAGCCAGAGAGATGGGACAGCGACGAGTGGCGCTGCACACGCTACGAGATAGGAAAAGTAGAGCGGATGGCGCACTACACCGAAAGCGTTGTCGCAGCGAAAGTTCCGTGGCGGCTCATCCGGCAGAGTCGTTTCGTCGAACGGCGCGATCTGTGCCCGTGCAAAGAACCAGAATCCCAGAGCGCCGGAAAAAATCGCCGCTGCGCCGACCGCCCGAAACCAGGGAACCAAAACAAAGTTCAAGACGAGACAAACGGCGGAAACGTACAGCCCGAGGAACACGGGCACACCGCGTACCCACAAACGCTCCAATCCCTCGTAGTGTGGTAACGCATCAGACTGTTTCTCGATACGATAGCGAAACAACACCACCCAACCGGCCGTAAAGAAAATCGCAAGACACACACCCACCATTACGTGCCCTCGGTGAGAGGATCATCACCTTCGTTCCGCCCACAACGAACCTCGGCCGGGATCCCGCTGAGTGAAAAAGCGGCAAGGCCCGCCAGTGTCCATATCACATCGTCGAGACGGAGCACGACACCAACGACGAATCCGACATCGGCACGACCGCTCGACCAACCCAGCATCGCCACCTGGGTTGCCTCCAGCGCTCCGAGCCCACCGGGAGAGGGAACGGCCCGAGCCAAGCCGCTGCCCAGCAGGACAAGTACGACCGTCGGCAGATCGGATGGTAGACCAAAGGCAGCGAGGAGGAATTTGAATTCAAGCATCGCTGCGGCCTCGAGCAACAGGGAGATCAGTATTCCGGCGAAAAATACCGTGGCGTGCCGCTGCAGGAATTCAGCGACGGTCTCCTCCGTGCGTCTCACCGCATCGGCCACCGGAACGAAAAGGGCCAAACGATCCGCAAGAAAACGCAGCGGATAGGAAAAGGGGGCGCGCCCGTACCGCAGAGCCATCCCGGTGACCACGAGGCCACCGAGCAACGCGCCGATTCCCGTAACCACCAGGGATGCGTGTGGCAGCGCATGTGCTGCCGTGTAGATCGGGATGTAGGCCAGGACGGCGATCGTATTGCCGGTGACTTCCATGAATCGGTCCATCGCGACACCGGCGCTAGCGTTGATCCCGGGGATGCCACGCCTCCGGAGCATGAGAATGCGCAGGGGATCCCCGCTCAACCGGCCGGCAGGAACCAGCGAACTCAACGCATCGCCGGAGAGCCGCGCAGCGAACAATCCTGGCAACGAGGCCGGAGCACCTACACAACGCCCGACGCTGGCCCAGCGCAAGCAGGCAATCCAGCGGATGAGAATCGCCAATATCGCGTAGCCCACCAGCAGCCTGGGATCGAGATGGGCGAGAACAGCGAACAGCGGCGCGACACCAAAGTGGTGGACCAAACCCGCAAGCACCGTGACCCCGGCAAGGCACAGCAACAACTGCGTCCTGCCGGGTCTCGGCAACAAGAAACGGGGAGCATCCTGTTTCATACGACCGGCGCCACGTTCAAAAATGCGTCCGGCACACTGGCAAACCGCCTTTGCGCGAGCAGACGCGAAAGCCTTCCCTGTAACCGTTGGCGCCCGGCGCGAAGAAACCACCGGCCAAAGGCAGGGTTGGCGGGCGAGTCCGGATCGATCTCCCACGGATGCAGGTAGAAAACACCGGCCCCCACTTCCAATTCGAACCGGTGGATCGACGCTCGTAGCAATCTTTCCGGTAACAGACGCAGTCCCGTGCCACTGGCGAGAGGCAGGTGCCAGACACCAAACAACCGGAGCAACGCCACAGGAAACTCCCACAGTCCGTTGTGGTGACGATAGGGCTGGCGAGGAGTCACCAATTCCAGACCGGGGGGACGGTCGATTCCGAGAACACTCGAATCATAGCGCAGGCCACACTCGGCCAGAATATCGATCGGCCACCGGACATCGGCCTTGATGGAAAAGTAAGGCGCCCGATACCCAAGCCCCGGGCCTCCCACCGCATCCTCGATCACCCGCAGGGAACGCTCCACATCGTTGCGGAACTCGCGACGGGTCATCTCCATTACACGCAGATGCCGATACCCATGGCTGCCCACTTCGTGCCCTGCCTCGGCCACCCGCCGTACCAGCCCGGGATAACGCTCTGCGACCTGGCCAAGAAAGAAAAACGTTGCCGTCGTCCCGTGCTCACCGAACAAATCGACGAGACGCAGGGTGTTTTCACAGACACGTTCGAGAGACTGTCTTGCCGGAGGCTCGCCGCCGTCATGATACCAGTCCTCAACGTCGATCGTCAGGGCGTGCAACAACGCGCCCCCTGTAGCTTCATCTGCAACAGAATGGAATTGACGCAGACTTGCGCGGCTGACATAGGAAGCCCCACAAATGGGGCAGGTTGCCCGATCCGGCCAATCGTATGCACACGAATTTTTCTCTGAAGTCAGAATTCCTCGAACGACACGTCGATCACGCACGCCAACATCCCGGCGGAATCAAGGGCGCTGAGGTCCTCGAACGTATCCGTCCCGAAGCGCCACTCGATCCGCTGGACCTGGCGTTGCTCTGGCACGCGCCGATTGCAACCGAGGCGATCTTCGCCAAAGCGCACGACCTGCACGACAATGGTGTTCTGCGCCTGGAGACTTTCTCGCCCCTTTATCTGACCAACACCTGCGATGCCGAGTGCAAGATGTGCGGCATGCGACAGGGCAACGATAAGCTGAAACGGGAAACGGCGGTCGAAGCCGAGGTCAGCGCACAATTGCAATTGTTGATGCACCGAGGGATGCAAGCCGTTGCCCTTCTTACCGGAGAGTACCGCGGCAAGAATCGAACCTGGGCGATGCGTTACGTGAACCAGGCGTTGCGCGAGACGCAACGCCTCGGATTCCGGCACGTTCTGATCAATGTCGGCTCGATCGACGAGAATGAATTCGACACTTTGTTCGAAGGAATCGAACGGGATGAAAAGGGCGCACTTCGCCCGCGCCTGACGATGTCGACATTCCAGGAAACCTACTCACCGGTCGTTTACAGGAAATTCATGGGTAGTAGCAGCGACAACCCACGTGCTGATTTCGAACGCCGGCTGGTCAACTTCGACCGGGCCCGGCGAGCAGGGATGCGTTCGGCGAATCCGGGAGTTCTGCTGGGACTCAACCCCGACATTGCCTACGAAATTACGGCGATGGCCCTGCACACACAGCATCTGCTCGACCAGGGAATGGAGGTTTACCTCTCCGTACCACGGCTACGGCGCGTTGCTGGCGGTGCCAACCTCCGCGCGGTCAGTGACGACGATTTCGTGCGCGCCGTTTCGCTCCTCACTTTATCGGTACCACAGGGACGGATCGTCCTTACCACGCGCGAAACTCAGACGATCCAACGCCGGCTGGCGCCCATCATTGGTGTAATCTCGGCGGGGTCGGCGGCAGTTGCACCGTACACGTCAGATGGCGCGCGTTTCGACCTGGATGCGAGCCAGTTCGAGGTGATCGACCAGCGCCCGTTCGAGGCGGTCCTCGCAGACCACCGCGCCGACGGGTGGCAGATCGCCAACTTCGAACCCCCATCACTCTGAACCAGAGCACGCAATCAGGCCGACGGCAGGGAAGGAAGTGGGATGCGGAAGAGCGAACCGGCAGCACCGCTATGCATCGATGACCGTCCGCAAGAGACGGAACTCAGTGCGGCCCTCGATCCCGTTTGGCGCGAGTTGCATCATCTCTCACTGGAACAGATCCTCGAAGCGGAGATTATCCGCCGCATGGTACGAGGCGGAAAACGCCGTCGAAAAATGGTTCCACGGCGAGATGGAGCGCCCTGGTAAAACAGGTGAAGAAATCGGTATCCGAGGTTCCAACAGATCTCGAGTGTCCACCCCTTCGGGATCCTACGATACCACGACTCCATCTTGCGCGTGCCCGCCGTACCGTGAGCCGTCCTCTTCGATCCAACCCAACCACAGCTTCTTGTCCTTCCGCGACCAGATTGTGAACCACATCGGCAACCCGGTTGGGATTCCGAGACGACAGGATAAGCAGATGCTACACGGGATGGCATGGATACGGGGCTGACACGTCCAACTCCCTGGGGAAAGTTGCTTGGACGCTCACAGCCACCGCGGCAACGCCTCGACACCATCCTGTCGACTCCAGGCGCCGCCAACCTCGTGCCGCGCATATCCGTGGAGGATTTCTATTACCTCATCAAGGACCTCGGCGTGGAGGACAGCGCCGAACTTCTCGGCCTGGCATCGGCACAGCAAATCCGTGGTTGCCTCGATTTCGATGTCTGGGAACGCGACCAGGTGGTTTCCAGTCGCCTTTTGCGATGGCTGCGGATTCTCAGCGGAGAACTCCTTCCCGCCCATTTCGCGCGGGCGGCCCACGCAATCGATCTGGAACTTCTCGCACTCCTGTATGCGCGTTTCTGCCGCATCTACGATCAGACCCTCGGCGAGGGCCCCCCAGAGGATTCGGATCTGACACGGCACAACACACCCGACACTTTCTATGTCATCGAGATCGACGCCGAGCCGGAAACAGCACAGGTTCTCGAACAGATCCTTGATCGCCTCTACGCGGCAGACGCAAGCCTGGGACGCCGTCTCGTGTTGGAGGCGAAATGGGGCCTGCCTTCGGAGTTGGAGGAGTCGAGTTACCGCTGGCGCTCCGGACGAATGTCGGACCTCGGTTTCATCGAGTATTTCGAAGCTGTCGAGGTCTATCGCCCTCTCGATCCGTACGTCGAGCGTGAGGCGGGCCGAAGTGGGCCGCGACCCGTAGCCACGTGTCAGGATGATACCGTCGTACTCCCGGCGGTTTTCGCCTCTTCCTTCGACTCCGATACCTTTTTTTCTCGTACACTCGAAGGCCTGGAAGATACGAGTCTCGTCGAAAATCTGGGTGCAGCATTGCTTGCTTTGCTGAACCGCATCCTGGCTGCCGACAGAATCGATCCGGCCGATATCGATGGTGTGCGGCAAACGATCGCACGCGCCCACGACACGCTCTCCCTCGGACTCGAGTTTCTCGCTGATGGCGATCTCGACCGTTCCGTCCAGGTGCTCACGGAATACACCCTGACCCGAATCTTCCGCGTCGGCTTCTCCCTGACAGTTGATCTGAGTCGTTCAGCCAGGCGAATCGCCGTTTCACCTGAGCAGGAGGCTCTTCTCGAACCGTTGCTGCGAGCCCGCCCGTTGCTTCCCCGCATCATGGACGATCCTCCCCAATCGGGGGAACGCCCGTTCCGCACACGAAAGGACCTGCAACGCGCGAGAGACTTCCTGGCAGGTCTGGAGTAACGGGCTGGACGAAACAGACGCCGCAGACCCACCATCCCGTGGCTTCCGAACAAAACAAGGAGATTTCTCCATGCGCTACCTCCACACGATGCTGCGTGTCAGCAATCTTGAAGAATCCCTCG
>CAZEWD010000002.1:22791-25106 GCA_964515725.1 uncultured Binatia bacterium (SeqCode) | reverse complement strand
ACAAACTTGGATTACGGGAAATCCGACGTCATGAGGTTCCAGCAGGCCGCTTTACCCTCGTATTCCTTGCGGCACCGGGCAACGAAGATGCGCAGGTAGAACTCACCTACAACTGGGATCCAGAGACCTACACGGGTGGACGCAACTTCGGCCACCTCGCCTACGAAGTGGATGACATCTACGCCTTCTGCCAGCGTTTGATGGACGCTGGTGTAACCATCAACCGTCCTCCGCGCGACGGGCGGATGGCATTCATCCGATCACCCGATCAGATCTCCATCGAGCTTCTTCAAAAGGGAGACGCACTGCCAGCGTGTGAACCGTGGAGCTCGATGCCGAACACTGGCGTGTGGTAACCACGCGATCGGAGAAGAGAAATCTCCGGCTGCCACACCCTCGGAGGAAGATCCGAATTTTTCGCTCCCAGCAAACAGAAGATCATCAACCCTCAAGAAATCGCTTTTGAATCAGCGTGAACGCGGACGCCGTGGGCGCCGTACCTTCGTCATGGGTTGCAAATGGTTTTTGAGCAGTCGCCAGCGCAGTTGCTGCCCATTCAACAGCGACAGAGGCACCAGGGGGACACCATGGTCCTTTGGAATCAGCACTCGCCGAGGAACAAACGGAACGATGTCTTTTTTGACATCGATCCCCGGCATGCACATGCGAAGTTCGACGCCGGCATGGGTGCGTTCGAAAATACCTGCATGCGTCACATAAAAGATCCGGTGGCCAGCTCGAACGGCACGCTCTGCGGCAAATGTGACTTCCCGGATGAACGGCACCAACTTCGGCGCTCCCGGCCGGACGATGCGGAAGCCATTCTCGCTCAGATCCAACTGTCCGCCGTGCATCCATCCGCACAGGAACACGACACAGCGCGCCTGGGCAGAAAAATCAACGAACCCACCGGGACCTACGTAGTCGTGTACCGTAGACCCACGCCGCGACACGTTGACATTGCCGTCGGCATCAAACTCCAAGGCACCCAGGCACGCGGCATCGAGTCGCCGGCCGCAACGCTTGAACAGTTCTGCCGATGACACGATTTCCTTCGGCCGGAGAGCGGCTCCGAAGTAGAGGCCGGGGATCGGCAGTCCGCCGATGACACCGGTCTCGACCATGAACGTATAGCGATCGAGCAAGCCGTTTTCGTAGAGGATTGCTGGAACCTCCTCCGGCAGACCGGTGCCGATACTCACAGCAGCACCTTCTGGAACGGTTGCCAACAGCACCGCAGCGCCGACCCGCATCAATGCCACGTCGGCGGCACTGCGTGAGCGCAACACTGGCGCAAGGCTGTTGATGAACCGGACCTGGGCCAGTCCCTCCGCAATCGATTCATTGCCCTGCGGTGTCAATGCAAGCCACGGATCCCGGTGAAGGATCCCGCCGGTCTGCTCCGTATCGGGATGATAAACGATTCCGTCCACGGACTTCGACGACAGCAGCAACCTGCCGCTCCCCTCGGGTACGATGCGCCCTACATTGACGATGACCTTGCCGCAATTTCTCCTCGCTGCGCGAGCCAGTTCGACACTCTCCCCGAGCACCGCAGCGTTCGTGTCATAGATATTGCCAACACGATCTGCCGCTGGAGCGTTGAACAGCGCCACATCGATGCGTGGCATCTGATAGCGAAGCTGCTGGCCATCAAAACGGATCAACTGCGTGTTCGATGCCGTCACACGTGATCCCGGACCGACACGCGGATCGAGAAACGTATCCAATCCAACACGGCTGCGAATACTGTCACGCCCCGATCCCAGCGCATCGAACAGCAGCGTCATCACACCGAGAGGGAGGCATTGCAACTCACATTGGTACGCCTCCGCCAGAGCCAGGATGGAATGGAACGTCTCGAAATGGCTCGTGATGAAACGTGTGCAGAGGCCGGCACGGCCAAGCTCTTCCAGTGTGCCCGGGGCCAGGCCCCGACCACCATGTCCACCGACGTTGATCACGGTCAGCCCTCGCGGTGTGCCCCTACGTTCGAATCGCTCCCGGATCGCCCAGTACAGAATCGACGCACGCTGGTGCGCACCCAGCCCGGAAACTGCCAGGACATCGCCATCTTTGATCAGACCAGCCGCGTCAAAGGCCGTCAGGAATTGATCGTTCTCCGGAACGGGCGTCGGGTAATGAATGTCGTGGCGCAACCAGGCAAGCCCTACTCGCGCGACTTGTGCGATGAGCCGCAGGCGTTCCCGCAGCGACAGCCCTATCCCTTCCGGGACTTGTCGTGGAGTGGATGAATTCTTTGCCGGCACGCGAGCCACACCTCTTTCTTTCCTACGCCGCAGATTCGATCAAGT
>CAZEWD010000002.1:538-22780 GCA_964515725.1 uncultured Binatia bacterium (SeqCode) | reverse complement strand
CGATAGGGAGAAGAAAGGATCCAACTCTGTCGCTTCGCTTGACCCTCCGGAGACTCGCCAGTACGAGGAAGCCACCCTATCGCAAGGAGCCGACCACATGGATTTTTCTTTCTCGCCCAAGGTTCACCAACTCCAGGAGAAACTGAGCGCCTTCATGGACGCCCACGTCTATCCCAACGAAGCGCTCTACCAACAACAGGTCGAAGCAGCCCGCTGGGAGCAGCCGCCCATCATCGAGGAGTTGAAGAAAGAGGCGAAAAGAGCGGGGCTCTGGAATCTGTTCCTGCCGGAGAGCGGGCATGGCGCGGGACTGACCAATCTCGAATATGCGCCCCTATGTGAGATCATGGGCCGCTCCTATTTCGCCCCCGAGATCTTCAACTGCTCCGCGCCCGCCACGGGAAACATGGAGGTGCTGCAACGTTATGGCACGCCTGAACAGCAACAGGCCTGGCTGCGTCCGCTCCTCGCGGGGGAGATCCGATCTGCCTTTGCAATGACAGAGCCGGACGTCGCCTCGTCCGATGCGACGAACATTCAGTGCAGCATCCGGCGCGAAGGGGACATGTATGTGATCAATGGGCGCAAATGGTGGACCTCAGGCATTCTGCACCCACACTGCAAGATCCTCATCGTCATGGGGAAAACGGACCCCGACGCACCCCGTCACGAGCAGCAGTCGCAAATTCTCGTCCCACACGATACACCGGGAGTGAAGGTCGTACGGCATCTTCCGGTGTTCGGTTATGACGATGCACCGCATGGCCACGGCGAGGTGGTCTTTGACGACGTCCGCGTCCCTGTCGCCAACCTCCTACTCGGTGAAGGACGCGGTTTCGAGATCGCACAGGGGCGTCTGGGTCCGGGACGTATCCACCACTGCATGCGTGTTCTTGGTATCGCCGAAAGAGCGCTCGACGCCATGTGTAAACGAGTCAAAAAGCGAGTGGCGTTCGGCAAAACGCTCGCCGAACAAACGGTGACTCTGGAGCGTATTGCAGAGGCGCGGATCCGTATCGAACAGGCACGCCTGCTCGTTCTGAAGGCGGCCTACATGATGGACACTGTCGGCAACAAACAGGCTCGCAAGGAAATCGCCATGATCAAGGTCGCGGCACCGAACGTCGCACAGCAGGTGATCGACTGGGCGATCCAGGCCCATGGTGCGGCAGGGGTCTGCGACGATTTCGGTCTCGCCTATATGTACGCGGGCGCCCGCACACTGCGACTCGCCGATGGTCCGGACGAGGTGCATCGCAATCAGATTGCCAAACTCGAATTGCGAGAGCACGACTGAGTACGATCAAGAACCTGCCCTGACCACCTGCCCTGGTGGAGTGGTCCGGATTCACGCTCAGCGCGAGGTGAGTCGCCGTATACCCAGGGCGGTGAAAAACATGACGGCCAGAACCAGCACGATCGTCGCCCCAGCCGCGATGTTCCAACTGTACGAAACCCAAAGTCCGACGATCGATGCGGAAATGGCGCAGCCAACCGACACGATCAACATACTGCGGTAGCCGCGCGCCAGTTGGTACCCCACCGCCGCGGGGATGACGAGCAAAGCTTCCACGAGGATGAGACCCACCACGCGGATGGCTGCCACCACTGCAAGCGCCAGACAGGTCAGCAACAGAAAGTAGAGAAAGGTAACCGGCAATCCCCCGGCTCGGGCGACATCTTCGTCGAATGCGAGGAAAAGGACCTCCTTGAACAACAGCCCCAGCAGGGCCAGCACGATCGCCGTGATTCCACCCAGCAGGCGGAGATCTCCGGGTGAAACCGCGAGAATGTTTCCGAACAGATAACCAAAGAGATCGGCCTGGTAGGTCGTCGACAGACTCATCAACGCAACGCCAAGTGCCATGGCTGACGAGAAGAGGATCCCGATCGCAGCATCCTCGTGTAGGCGACCGAGCCGGCTCAATCCGCCGACGGCCCAGGCAATGAGCGTGGCAAACGTCGCAGCCGCCACCAGAGGCTCTATACCGAGCAGCACACCGATGGCGATACCACCAAAGGCCGAATGCGAGATTCCGACACCGATGAAGGACAACCGCTTGAGCACCACGAAAAAACCCAGAACGCCACACAACAGGCCCACCAGCACCCCGGCCGCCAAGGCGCGCTGCATGAATCCGTACGCCAGCGCCTCTGTCACGACACAGGTCCATTCTCGTGCGCATGCTCGCGGTGCGTCCCTACCTCGCTCGAAAGAAAATCGAACTCGCAACGGTAGGCTTCACGTAGCTCATGGCTGTGCAACACAGTTCGCGGATTGCCATGGATGTGTGTCGTGCCGTTGATGCAGATCAACTCATTCGCATGGCTACCGAGTTCCAGGAGGTCGTGTGATACGGCCACGATCGTCAGGTCAAATTCACGTTGCAGGCGATGCAGCAACGCGTAGAGGTCGTGCTGCGCCGGCAGGTCGAGTCCGGCGGTGGCCTCATCGAGAAGAAGAAGCCTGCTCTCGCTGCTCAGGGCGCGTGCGAGAAAGGCGCGTTGCTGCAGGCCGCCCGAAAGTTCCCCCAGCCGCCGGTTTGCATGTTGCGCCAGGCCCACCAGGGCAATGAACCGATCCACCCGCTCCCAGTCCAACCGCCGCGGATAACGGAATAGACCGAGATAGCTGGTGCGCCCCATCATGACGGCATCACGGACAGAGATCGGGAAACGACGATCGAATGCGGAGCGCTGCGGCACGTAGCCAATGGGCTGCGCATTACGACGAAAGGTCCCGGGAGGCTGCCCGTACACCCGCACCTTACCGCGGGTCGGCGACACCAGACCGAGCAACACGCGCAAAAGTGTCGTCTTTCCCGCCCCATTGGGACCGATGATACCGATGAAGCGTCCTGCCTGGATGCGCAAATTGATGTCCCACAGAATCGGACGGCCATCGATTTCCACGGCAAGGTCCTCGCACTCGATGATGGGTGGCGTTGTCATTGCAGGGCCTCGCTCAGAACTTTTGCATTGTAGCGCAAGAGACCCTCGTAGCTTTCGCGACCGGAGATGTCAGGACCACCGAAGGGATCCATCGCCACGACCCGCCCTCCAAACTCGTTCGCCAACTGTTCCGCCACATGAGTGCTGAATTGCGGTTCGACCAGCAAAATCCGAGCGCCCGAGCGGCGTGCCGACTCGACAACGGCAATCATCTCGCGAGCGGAAAGTTCCTTACCGGGAAACGGCTCGGCAACGGCAGCCTCCTTCAGCTCATAGCGGCGGCTGAAATACCGCCAGGCGGAATGGAACGCGATGTAGGAACGGCCCCGGAAGGGCAGCAACATCCGGCGCACATCTTCGTCGAGTTGCGTCAGTCGCCGTCTCAGGTCTTTGGATCTCTGTTCCAGAATCTCACGCTGCTGCGGCAGCAGCCTTACGAGTTCGGAGGTGATCCGCGGCGCGAACACATCCCGCATCAGGATCGGATCGAGCCAGACATGTGGATCGCCCTGGTGCGCCCCTTCTGCATGTTCTCCGTGTGCGGCGTGTTCTTCGTGCGCTTCGAGGAGTTCGATCCCATCGGTCATCGTCAGAAGAACACTTCCTGTCCTACGGCTGTCGAGCAGCTTGCGCACCCACGTGTCCAGGCCGGCGCCCACCTCGATGATCAGGTCCGCGGCAGCGATATCACGTACCTGACGCGGGGTCGGTTCAAAGGTGTGTGGATTGGCACCGGAAGGAAGCAGTGTGGTGGCTTCGACCAGCGTTCCACCGATCTGCCGCACGATTTCCGTGAACGGATAGATCGTCGTCACCACGTGAATGGTGGCCCACGCCGGCGACGCCGTGAACAGGAACACGAAGAGCAAGGCACGACGCAGACGCATCATCCGTATGGTGGCCGAGAGCCATGGAACCGTCAAATCCTTGCAGCACAAAAGACAGGTTGGCTATAGCCGCCCCATGAGATGCCGCTCTTTCGCCTGTGTAGGCGCCGCTCTTCTTCTGATGGCAGCAGTGGCAGCTTCAGCGCGTGAACCCGGCGCTGAAAAACCATTCAAGGTAGCCCTGCTCAGCCCGGGTCCGGTGAGCGATGCGGGCTGGAACGCACTGGCCTACGAGGGTTTGCTCGCCATACGAGACCAACTCGGTGCGGAGATCGCGCAGATTCAAACCAGAACGCCGGGAGAGTTCGAGGAAGGCTTTCGTGACTTTGCACGCCGTGGCTATCAGCTCGTATTCGGACACGGATTCGAATTTCAGGATGCCGCAGCCGCCGTAGCGCCGGACTTCCCCAATACGGTCTTCATCACCACTTCGGGCAACACGGTACGCAAGAATGTGGCACCGATCCGTTTCCTACTCGAAGAAGCCACCTATCTGGAAGGCATTCTCGCTGCCTCGATGTCGAAGACCGGCAAGGCGGGACTCGTCGGTGGAATCGACATTCCTGCGGTGAAAAGCACCTTCCTCGCTTTCGAGGCCGGGGCCAAATCGGTGCGCCCGGACTTCACAGTCGTCACCTCCTATGTCGGTAACTGGGAAGATGTCGGAGCAGCCAAAACCGCCACACTCGCCCTGATCCAACAGGGATGCGACTTCATTTTCCACAATGCGGATGCAGCCGGGCTTGGAGTCTTCCAGGCGGCACAACAAGAAAAGGTGTACGCCTTCGGCAGTAACAAGGACCAGAACGACGTGGCGCCGGATGTCGTACTGGCCAGTGCCACCCTCGACGTTCCGAACGCGTTTCTGCAGGTGGCGCGTGAGGTAAAGGAAGGACACTTCGTCGGCAAAATCGAGCGTAAAGGGATGAAGGACGGTGTCGTTCACCTGGTACTCAATCCACGGCTCGAGTCTCGCAGTCCGGCCGAAGCTCGAAAGCGCGTGGAACAGGCGCGTGAAGCGATCATTGCTGGCACATTGCAGGTGCCGACGGTCGAGTTCTAGCCGGCATCAGACTACGCCCCCCGAGCCGTCGTGATGGCGACCCCTTCGGTTCACCCCCGGCTGACTGCCCGAGGTATCCGTAAACAATTCGGTCGGGTCACGGCTCTCGACGGGATTGACCTCGATTTCGCACCAGCGGAGATCCACGCGGTTCTTGGGGAGAACGGTGCGGGAAAATCGACGCTCATGCGGATCTTCGGGGGTGTGGATACAGCAGATTCGGGAGAGCTTCGTCTCGATGGAATGGTCGTGCGTTTTACGACACCACGCGCCGCGCGTCGCCGCGGCATTGGCATGGTCCACCAGCATTTCGCACTCCTTGATCCACTCACGGTGTCGGAGAATCTTGCTCTGAGCTTCAGCCCCCCCGGATCCTGGCGCCTGAACCGGTCAGCCGTCATGGACCAGGCAGTGGCTCTGGCAAAGCGCATCGGGACGGAGCTGCCAGATGCGGAAACCATGGTAGGTGACCTGTCCGTCGGTGTTCGACAGCGGCTCGAAATCCTCAAAGCGTTGGCCTCGGCGCGGCGGGTGTTGATTCTCGACGAACCGACCGCCGTCCTGACACCCGGGGAAGTCCACCAACTCTTCGACATCCTTCGGCGTCTGAGAGCGGAAGGACTTACGATCATCTTCATCACACACAAACTTGCCGAGGTCGTCGAAGTGGCCGACCGCGTCAGTATCATGAGGGAAGGCCGACTCATCGGGACCTACGATGTATCGTCGATGAATCCGACCGCCATGGCGGAACGTATGGTCGGAGAGCTGATGCCGCCCGCGCCACGACCAGCAGGTTCGATTGCGGCAACGACAGCTCTCGAAGTGGACCGAATCCACAGTGGCGATACGCACGGCCGCATGGCCCTCGAACACATCCGTTTCAGCGTCAGGCGGGGCGAAATCTTCGGGGTCGCTGGTGTGGACGGAAACGGGCAACGAGAGTTGTTCGATGTCCTCTGCGGCCTGAGAAAGACCACTGCCGGCAGACTGCTGGTGGATGGCAGGATGCTTTCGGATGCGACGCCACAAGCAGCTCTGGCTGCGGGGATCGGGGCGATTCCGCCAGACCGGCACCGGGAAGGGCTGGTGCTTGACATGAGTGTGGCAGAAAATTTTCTCTTGCACGGCAGCGCTCTGAGCCGTTTCAGCCGCCACGGTTTCCTCGAACGCGGCGCCCTGCTCGCACATGTGCAGGAATGTGTCGCCGCGTATCACATCAAATGCTCCAGCCTGTCAGCACCGTTGTCGGAACTCTCCGGCGGCAATCAGCAGAGAGTGATCCTGGCGCGAGAACTGGCAGAGCACCCGAAGGTCCTCGTCACGGTGAACCCGACACGTGGACTGGACCTGGCTGCCACACGCACCGTTGCCGATGCGCTGCGTCAGGTGGCGGCGCGCGGTTGCGCAATCGTGCTGATTTCAACCGATCTCGACGAAGTGCTCGATCTGAGTGATCGGGTGGCGGTACTCTTTCGAGGTCGGCTGAGCGAGCCTCTGACCCCGCCGATCGAACCCGAACATCTGGGCCGTCTCATGGCCGGGTACAAGGATCCGGGTACCGGATCCGCCGATATCCAACCGGTCCCATTGAACTCATGAAGAGGATTGCCGCCACACTCCTGCCATCACTCTTTGCGCTTGCCGTATCGTTCGCCGTGAGCGCCTTGATCATCGAACTCTCAGGACTGAGCTCCGTGGCGGCGTTTGGCGCCATGCTCGACGGAGCATTCGGCAATCTCGACAGCCTGTCCGAGGTGGCAGTCAAGAGCTGCCCTCTGTTGCTCACGGGGCTGGCCGTGGCGTTGTCGTTTCAGGCAGGCATCTGGAACATCGGGGCGGACGGGCAGCTTCTGATGGGTGCGCTTGCGATGGCCATTCTGGGAACTCGATTGGGGGGGCTCCCGGGGGGCGTCGCACTGCCGGTGGCTCTCATGGGATCGGCCATCCTGGGCGCCTTGTGGGCGGGAATTGCGGCGCAGCTCAAGTTGAAGCGTCAGGTGAACGAGGTGATCAGCACGATCATGCTGAACTTCATCGCGCTCGGACTGATCAGCTACCTGGTGCAGGGCCCCCTCATGGAGGCAAGCGGTAATTATCCCCAAAGTGACGCTCTTCTCGCAAATGCGCTGATGCCCCGGTGGTCTCCGTATCGAGTTCACCTCGGGATTGCGCTGGCGCTACTTCTCGCAGGTGCCACGCACGTATTGTTGTACCGGACTGTGGCCGGCTACGAGATCCGGGTCAGCGGGCTGAACCAGGCGGCCGCGCGCCTGGCGGGAATTGCGGTCAACCGGCGAATGATCCTCGCGCTGCTCTTGAGCGGCGCCTTGGCAGGACTCGCAGGAGGCATCGAAGTGAGCGCCGTGACCCGCCGTCTCTACGAACGTTTCTCTCCGGGATGGGGATTCACTGCCATTGCCGTAGCCCTGCTGGCGCGGCTTTCGCCAGGCGCCGTCGTCGTTACGGCCTTCTTCTTCGGCGCTCTCGATGCCGGATCCAACGCCATGCAGAGATCGGCGGGCGTCAGCTCGGTCCTGGTATCGGTAACTCAAGCAACGGTCATCCTGGTCCTGGTCGCTCTCGGCCGGCGATCCCGGTGGTCGGACTGGGCTCGTCCCGCAAAGGAAAACGAAACGGAACCCTCAAAAGAGTAGCTGATCAGGAGAGTCCGCGAACAAGAATCGTCCCGATCCGGTAAGCTGAACAGTCTGGAACGGAACAGGATGGGTCAAAGGAATTCCCCACCCTTCTCCAGAGCACACGTTTTCAGCGCACTGATCAGGTCTCCGGGATAGACCAGAAACGAACCTTCCGTTCTCTGTCCCCGGGAACCAGTTCTGGTCCCGGCTCGACCACAACGCGCAGTGATCGTTCCGATTCAGTGCAAGCCGAGCAACTGGACTTCAAAAAGGAGTGTGGCATTGGGTGGAATCACTCCGCCCGCACCGCGAGCCCCGTAGCCCAGATCGGGTGGAATGAGCAGGATTCGCCGCCCCCCCACCTTCATGCCGGCAACTCCTTCGTCCCAGCCGCGAATCACCTCCCCCACACCCAGTCGAAATGAGAATGGACTACCACGGTCCAGAGAGCTGTCGAACTTGGAGCCTTTCGCGTTGTTGACCCAGAGCCAACCGCTGTAATGCATCACACAGGTGTGACCCGTGCGAGCCTCGGTACCCGTGCCGATTTCCGTGTCATCGAATTGCAACCCAGTTCCTGTTTGCGTCATCGCCATTGGTGGGAGGTTACCGGAACCCGAAGCACAGAGAAACCCATCGGATACTGTAATTTCCGTACACGGTCACACCGATGTTTTTTCGAAAAAAACGCCTGTCCTGAAGCGCTGTACAGCAAAGGAGGCTTCTCCCCAACATCAAAAAGTCCACAATTGTACGATCGGCAATCCGGCTGCGGTCTACACAGGCCTGTGGTAGTGTGCGCGCATGCAGGTGATCGGGGTGGTGGTGAAACGCGGCCAGGACCAGGCCATCGGCCTTGCCCGTCAACTCGTCCACTGGCTGGCCCAGCGCCATCTTACCGCACTGGTCGAACCCGAAGTAGCGCTTGCCACACGCATCGGAACAGCCGTCGAAAAGGACGAGATGATCCGGATCGCCGATCTCATCGTCGTTCTGGGCGGAGACGGGACACTCCTCAGCGTTGCAAGGCTGATGCAACACCGCGCCGTCCCGATTCTCGGAGTGAACATGGGCGGACTCGGCTTTCTAACCGCTGTGACCGTGGACGAATTGTTCCCCATGATGGAACATGTCTTTCGGGGCGACGCCCAACTCGATCAACGCATGATGCTGCACGTCTCGCTCCGCCGTGGCCAGGAGATCCTGGCCGAATATCACGTTCTCAACGACGCGGTCATCAACAAAGGCGTACTGTCCCGCATCATCGACCTGGAAACCACCGTCGACGATCTGGAGCTCTGCGTCTACAAGGCCGACGGACTGATTCTCACAACGCCGACCGGTTCCACCGCCTATTCGCTCTCGGCCGGTGGCCCGATCGTCCATCCATCGGTGGGCGTCATCGTACTCTCGCCGATCTGCCCACACACATTGACGAACCGGCCCATCGTCCTGCCAGACTCCGCAGTCATCCGAGTCACCGTACGCTCACCGGACGAAGACGTGGTTCTCACCGTTGACGGCCAGGAAGGGATCGCCTTGCGCAGTGACGACGTCGTGGAAGTCCGCAAGGGACGCTGCCGTGTGCCACTGCTGCGAACGGAAACCCGTAGCTACTTCGATGTCCTGCGCAACAAACTGCGCTGGGGTGAACGATAGAGGATCACACGCCCATGCTGCGCTCTCTCCGCATCCAGAACATGGCCGTGGTTGATCAACTCCAGCTCGATTTCGAACCGGGGATGAATGTGCTCACGGGGGAAACAGGTGCGGGCAAGAGTATTATTACACGCGCCATCGGTCTTCTCTGTGGCGATCGAGCACAATCCGACCTCGTACGCACCGAAGCCGAGGAGGCAACGGTCGAAGGGTTGTTCGACGTGGTCGATCCCATGTGGCTGACCGAGTGCGGTCTCGACGCCGCACCCGAACTTCTCATTCGCCGCGTCATCAGCCGCGGTGGCAAAAGCAGGGTATACCTGAATGGATCACCGTCCACGGCGGCCGTTCTCTCCCAGGTCGGGACACGCCTGCTCCACGTGTACGGGCAGCACGAG
Organism: uncultured Binatia bacterium (SeqCode); assembly: GCA_964515725.1. Classification (GTDB taxonomy): domain Bacteria; phylum Desulfobacterota; class Binatia; order HRBIN30; family HRBIN30; genus CAZEWD01. Next base: position 13,179 of record CAZEWD010000002.1, on the reverse strand, counting down.
CAGACACTCCTGCTCAAGAGTGAGAATCACCTCGAGTTGCTGGACGCCTTTGGGGCGCTCGGACAGCCACGTTCTGAAATGGCCGCCACACATGCCGCATTTCGTGAGGCAAGGGAACGTCTTCGACGGCTGGAATCCGATCGAGAGGTGGCACGCCAGAAAACGGACCTCTTACGCTTCCAGATCGGCGAACTGCGCGAGGCGAACGTCGTTGCTGGCGAAGAGGAAAATCTACGTCACGAACGCGAGCGCCAGCGGCATGCGGAAAAGCTGGCGCGCATCTACCAGCAGAGCGAGGAAACGCTCTATTCAGGAGAGGATGCGGTAAGCGGCGCTGTCGCGAAAATCATCGCTCTGTTGGAAGACGCGGGGCGTATCGATCCTGACACGCGAGCACCGCTGGATGTGCTCCGTCAGGCACGCGCACAGATCGAGGATGTGGCATTGACCCTGCGGCGTGCCGCTGGCCATATCGAACACGACGCGGAACGCCTCGCAGAAATTGAAGATCGGCTCGCCTTGATGGGACGCCTGCAACGCAAGTACGGATGCCTTGTGGATGAACTGCCGGAGCGGCTGGAATCGATGGAAGCGGAACTCCTGGGTCTGGAACGGACATCGGAAAATCTCTCGGCTCTGGCGCAGGAAGTAGACTCACTGGAGTTGGCCGCTCGAGAGGTGGCACGGACTCTGTCGCAGTTGCGACGAGCCGCCGCCAGCCGCCTCGAAGCCGCAATGGATGACGAATTGCGTGCACTCGGCATGCCCGAAGGAACCTTCCGCGTCGTCTTCACCGCGCCGGTCGATGGCGACACGGAGGAAGTCTCGGCTCCTCTCACCGCGTTCGGATGCGACACGGTAGAGTTCCACCTTTCTGCCAACCCGGGCGAAGATCCCAGACCGTTGGCGCGCATTGCCTCAGGCGGTGAACTCTCGCGTATCATGCTCGCGTTGAAGACATTGACGGCGGCCGGCGGCGAGGCCAGAACTCTGATCTTCGATGAAGTCGACGCCGGAATCGGCGGATTGGTCGCAGAGGCTGTTGGCCGGCGGTTACATGCTCTGGCGCGCAGCCGCCAGGTGTTGTGTATCACACATCTTCCCCAGATTGCCGCGTTGGCAGATCATCAGTACGCAGTGGAGAAAAGGGTGCAGGCAGGTCGCACCTACACGTCGGCGCGCTCGTTGCGCGGAGACGACCGGATACATGAATTGGCCCGCATGTTGGGTGGGACCGACGCCGAATCGCGACGATACGCACGACGCCTGATGTCTTCCGTCGATCCCGGCGGAACACGCTGAATATCAGACCCCGGATATCCGCAGCAGACTCAGAGAATCCTGCTTACGGAGAGGGCCATCTCGCGTTAGAGAGCAGGGAGTCTCTCTGGATCGTGGACGGATCAGTGACGACGATCGAGTTGTGCGGGCGTCCTTGCCAGAGGTGAAAGGCGATCATCATGACAAACCACCGCATCCTGATCATCGAGGATGACGACACGACGAGGGCCACACTGGCAGAATGCCTGACCCGACTCGGCGCCGATGTTCGAACGGCGGAGGATGGAGCAGAGGCTCCGGACCTGGTGGTACAGCACAGGTTCGATCTGTTGATTCTGGATCTTTACATGCCCGGGATGAACGGGTTCGAATTCCTCCGGCAAATCCGGCGAGGCATCGCGGGCCTCAAACAGCAGGCGACCGCACGGACAGTGCCGGTCATCATCATCTCCGGCGAATCCCACGACGCCTCGATCGCCCATGCGAAACGTCTCGGTGCAAACGACTATCTGGTGAAACCGGTAAACCTGAACGAATTGAAGTCAGCGGTACAACAACAGTTGAATGCAGTCGCACGGTGACACCAATTTCCCCGTCATCGTGCCGCCAGCAACTGGGACACAATCGGTGCGATGGGACCAGCCGTCGTTTGTTGCCTGTCGTTTGTCTTGACATTTTTGGTAGGGCCAGCGTAGCATCCGCCCGCCAAACAACGGCAAATTCGAGCACTGACGCAGCCGAGGGGATCTTCACGCATCGGCACAGGAGGGGTGATGACGGGAGCAGCGCTGAATCGGGGGAGTTGGATCGTAGTCGGCCTTCTGATGACCTTCACCATCAAGCCGGTTCTGGCCGTCGATGTAACCGAGGGGAGTCGTTCCTTTCGCACGTTCACACGGGATTCCGCGGTCGTCGGCGAAAACCAATTCCGCCTGGAAGTCCAGGGCCTCAACATTCACGAAGAACCTGCGGGCCTGAGGATGCGGACGGATGACGAAGGGAATGTCATTACGCAGAGACCAGCCCGCCTGAACCTGCTCGGGTATCGTACCGACTATCGCTCGATGACCGGTGGCATCTTCAATCTGATGGCATCCTACGGTCTCGGCAAAAATGCCGAATTGGGATTCGTCATGCCGTTCATGACAGATTCTCGAATGCAGCAGAACGGAGACACCAACTTCCAGACAGGCGCCGGTGACTTCCTCCTCTACGGCAAGTATCGCCAAAGTATCACGGAGAGCTTTTCGGTCAGTGGCGGTCTGGAATTGAGCACCCCGACGGGCTCGGAAAGAAAAGAATTTGGCCGCGGGGATGTCGCAGTCAACCCGTTCCTGTCGACCCGTTATCATTACAAAGCGCTCGGCGTCGGAGCATTCGTCTCCTACGATCTGAATTCGGGCGATGCACCGGATGTATTCGGCTACGGTGCCGAAGCCTTCTTGCGTGGTGGTCCATCCTACGTCATCCGGACAGAGGTCGTTGGCCGTGTCTTTCACCAACGTGGCGAGACGAACCACGATGTGACGATCTGGCCAGGTATCGATTTCTACATCTCGGACAACTTCGTCGTCCGGCCAACCGCACTGGCCGCATTAACGAACAACATTGCATGGGACTGGGGCGTGGCTCTTGGCATCTCCTACACCCTCGATTTTGGCGGTTCGGCACCGGCAGCGGCCAGCAACACGACGGTTGCGAACTGAAGTCGGGCAGACAACACTCATCCGCCGGACGGAGCGAGAACGTCCGGCGGGTCCACCGATCCATCCGTCGCTGAGTAATTCACGGCGGCAAGGCAAAGACCGTGTGCCGGCGCGGTCGGACCTGCTTGGGTCCGGTCGCGCCGTTCCAGCAAGATCCGGATGTCCTCCGGATCTCGTTCTCTGAACCCCACCTGTACCAGTGTGCCAACGAAATTGCGCACCATGTGACGCAGGAAGGCTGTCGCCTTCACACGGTAGACGATCATCTCGGCACGACGCTCGAATTCACTCTGGTAGACAAGACGGACCGGGCTGTCCGAATCACAGCCAGCGGCCCGGAAGCTCGTGAAATCATGCTGTCCCAGCAGGACGGCCGCAGCACGGTTCATGACATCGACATCGATTCTACGGCGCAGAAACCATGCGTAACGCCGCCAGAATGGAGAGGGTACGGAAGCGTTCCAGATCCGGTAGACATACTCCCGGCTGGTCGCGTTGCGGCGCGGATCGAAATCCTCGGCTACCTCGACCAGGGAACGCACACTGATGTCGGGCGGTGTCAAGGCGTTCAGTGCATTGAGCAACCTGGCTGGTGGGATCTCCCGGTGTGTCCTGAAAGCGACGACCTGACCCGATGCATGAACGCCAGCATCGGTCCGTCCTGAAGCTTCGACCCGAATTGGAACCCCGATGATCCGCGCAAGCGCCGTTTCAAGTGCGCCTTGAATCGTCGGACCGTGGGGTTGAATCTGCCAACCGTGGTAGGCAGTCCCGTCGTACTCGACGACGAGCTTGAAACGCATGACTCGCTCAGAGGTGATCCCGCACGAGCACTTCGGCGATCTCGACTGCATTGACCGCAGCGCCCTTACGAGTGTTGTCGATCGTAATCCACACGTCGGCAACGTATTGGGAATCGAGCAGGCGGATCCGCCCGACCGAGGTCGCATCTTCTGCCAATGCCTGTGCTGGGGTCGGATAGGTCTGCTCTGCCGGATCGTCCACAACGAGAAGCCCTGGTGCTTTACGCAAGTGTTCACGAATACGATCGGCATTCAGTTGCGCCCCGAACTCGACATTCAGAGAAACTGCCGTTCCGAAAAACAGCGGTGCACGCACGCGGGTGACACTGATCGCGAGTTCAGGATCATTCAACACCCTCCGCAGTGCTGAACGGGTCTGTCCTTCACCGAGCGAGCCGCCCCCAGCCAGGAATTCCCCCACCTGTGGTAGCACGTTGAAGGCAAGGCGTTGTGCGAAGACCTCGGTGTCGGGTTCGCGCCCACTCATGAGATCGAGCGTCTGTTGTTCGAGTTCAGCAACTCCGGCACGACCGGCGCCCGATGCGGATTCAATCGAAGTGATCACGGTGCGGCGCAGGGGAGCCATCGAACGCAAGGGCTCGAGTACGACCGCTGCCGCGACAGTAACGACATCCGGACTCGCAACGATACGACGCCTGGAATAGAGCGCCACATCGGACGCGTTTACTTCCGGTACGATCACCGGGATATCCAGATCATCGACATACAACCCGCTCAGATCGACTACCACGGTACCTGCCGCAGTGGCGCGTTCGGCCCACTCGGCACTGACACGATCACCGGCACAGAGAAACACGATGTCGACCGCATCGAATTTCGCCGCCGAATCGAGGGCCGCCACCGAAGCACTCAGGCTGCCACAGACGACTTCTTCGCCTAGCGAGGAATGAGTCCCATAGGCAGCCAGAGCCGACAGCGGAAAAACACGCTCACCGAGTGCCGATAGAATCTCCCGACCGACCAGACCCGTGGCTCCGACGATCGCTACAGAATATCCAGATTTCTTCATTCCGTCAGCCTAACGCGTCCGCCACGGCCTGGCCCATTTGAGCACACCCGACCTGTTTACAGCCCGGCTGCTGGATATCGGGTGTCCGCAGCCCCGATTTCATGACGTGAGACACCGCAGTCTCGATGGCATCTGCGGCGTCGATCTGTCCAAGTGAAATGCGCAACATCATCGCCGTCGAAAGAATCGTCGCCAGAGGATTGGCTTTGTCCTGCCCCGCAATATCCGGCGCACTCCCGTGGATCGGTTCGTACAGGCCACGCGTCAGGCCCAGACTGTTCCTTTTGTCCCCGATCGACGCGGATGGAAGCATGCCCATCGATCCAGCCAGCACCGACGCCTCGTCCGTCAGGATATCGCCGAACAGGTTCTCCGTCGCGATTACATCGAAGTCTCGCGGACGGCGCAGCAGATGCATTGCCATGGCATCGACGAGAACATCCTCATACACGACATCAGGATACCCAGCTTTCACTTCATGAGCGATGTCACGCCACAGGCGCGATGAAGAGAGGACATTTGCCTTGTCGACGGATGTCACTTTCTTGCGGCGGCTGCGTGCCAGTTCGAAGGCGCAACGCATGAGCCGTTCAACCTCGTGTTCCGTATACCTCATCGTGTCGACCGCCTCGCGACCTGTCGGTCCATGCCGCTGTTCGCTCGGTTTGCCGAAATAGATGCCCCCGGTGAGTTCACGGACGACAACGAGATCGACGTCACGCAACAACTCCTGCTTGAGAGGTGCAGCATCGAGAAGTTCGGGAATGGCCTTGACGGGCCGGAGATTCGCAAACAGTTCCAGGCCCTTGCGGATGCCGAGCAATGCCTGTTCTGGACGAACCGTAGCACGAGGATCATCCCATTGGGGGCCACCAACGGCGCCCAGCAAAACAGCATCGGCCGCCTGGGCACTCTGGAAGGTAGCGTCCGGGAGAGCCACTCCGTGCGCCTCGATCGCAGCGCCACCGATCAACGCCTCATCGAACTGGATCTCAAAACCAAACTTCTTCGAACAGACATCGAGGACCCGACGCGCTTGAGCGACGACTTCAGGGCCGATGCCATCACCAGGCAGGATCAGAACGTTCATGGATCTCTCCTCTCGAACGGGCATGGGTTTCCAGATGACTCGGCACAGGATCAGCGGCTTGTGGCGGGCCCGGTCATGGCTCCTCACCGCTGATCTGCCGGTAGTGTGTGCGCCGGCCGTGCAGTTTGTTCAGGGCATTGATATAGGCAAGCGCGCTGGCCTGAATGATGTCCGTATGCGCACCCTGGCCGGTAGCCGTCACGCCCTCGTGGTTGATCAGACACGACACCTCACCCATTGCATCCGTACCACCGGTAATTGCCTTGACTGCGTAGCGCTCCAGCTTCGGGGATATGCCGGTAATCCGCGAGATGACTTTGTAGCAGGCATCGACCGTTCCGCCGCCTTCACCCTCGTCGCTGCGCTCGACACCGTCGACCTCCAGGCGCACGAATGCATGCGATAGTGAGGCGCTGGACGACCGGACATTCAACTCGATCAAATTGAATCGGTCGGGACCGCGGACCGCCTCTTCCGTGACGATCGCAATCAGGTCCTCGTCGTACACACACTTCTTGCGATCGGCCATCAATTTGAACTTCTCGAAGGCCTTGTTCATGTCGATGCCGTACAGGTCTATGCCCAGATGCTTCAAGCGGTCGGCAAAAGCATGCCGGCCCGAGTGTTTCCCCAGAACCAGCTTGTTGCTGGGAATCCCGACGGACTCGGGCCGCATGATCTCGTAGGTCTTCTTGTCCTTGAGCACGCCGTCCTGGTGAATCCCTGCTTCGTGGGCGAACGCATTGTCGCCGACGATCGGTTTATTGGCGGGGACGACCAATCCCGTCACCTGGGACAACAAACGGCTGGCGGGATAGATCTGCTCGGTCACGATGCCGGTCTTCAAACCAAAGAAATCGCTGCGTGTGTTGAGTGCCATAACGACTTCTTCCATCGATGTGTTGCCCGCGCGTTCACCGATTCCGTTGATGGTACACTCCACCTGGCGAGCACCGTTTTGTACGGCGGCCAGCGAATTAGCGACGGCCATGCCGAGATCATTGTGACAGTGGGCACTCCAGCGAACCGACTTCCCGCCAGGTGTATTTTCGATCAGATATTTGAACAGTGCCCCGAACTCTTCGGGGACCGCGTAACCGGTTGTGTCGGGAACATTCAATACGGTGGCACCAGCCTTGATGACCTCACCGAACACCTTCACCAGATACTCGGGATCGGAACGCGAAGCGTCCTCGGCGGAAAATTCGATATGATCCAGATGCTTCCTGGCAAATTGGACGGCCCAACAGGCAGCATCGATCACCTCTTCGCGGCTCATCATCAACTTACGCTGGAGATGCAGATCTGAAGTCGCAATGAAAACGTGGATTCCCGGATGACGTGCCTTTTCGACACTCCGGATCGCCTGCAACAGATCATTCTCGCGTGTGCGCGCCAGACTCAGGACGACGGGCTGTGCCACCGCCTCCGCAACACAAGCAACAGAATCGAAATCACCCGGAGACGACGCTGCAAAACCTGCCTCGATGACATCAACACCGAGCTTCTCGAGTTGCCGTGCGATGACGACTTTTTCCTCGACATTCATCGAAGCGCCAGGCGACTGCTCACCGTCGCGAAGCGTCGTATCGAAGATCTGTACCTGGTTCGGATCCGTTACCATCTTTTCCTCCCTTGGAGCATCTGCCCGAAACAAGAAGGGCCACGAGGGGAGCTACCCGTGGCCCTTTGAAGAGACAGACACCACGGCTAGCGGAATCCCCGCCTGTGGCGTCCTTCGGATGCGTTTTTTTGGATTCACGCTCCCGCGGGCGCACAGGGCGGGCAGGGAAGTAGCCCCGGAAGCAGAAGATCCCATGCGTTGCGCAGCGTGAACATGGGCTTTCGAGTAAACGAGGTGACTTTACTTGTCAACTCCCCGCACCGGAGTGCCGTCAACGGCGAACGCCTTGCCAGTGTTGGCATTGTCCAGCATACGTGACAGCGCCGATACCGTGTCCCGAAACCATAGACCGACAGGGAATAACATCATGAGACGTGACAGAAGGACGATGAGCCACTGGATAGCAGCCGTCAAACGGATGGAAGCGGAAGGAATCGAGGTAGCCCTCGGTCGTCTCGTACAGGAAATGACCCAGTGGGACCGGCTCGAGTGCCTGTCGGGACCATCCCCAGATTTCTCCAGAACTCTGGAGGATCTGCGCCATTACAACGCAACGCCGATCATTGCGGGCAACAATCTGCGACTCGGTATTCCGGGCATTCGCTTCAGCGATGGACCACGTGGCGTGGTGATGGGACGATCCACCGCCTTTCCGGTTTCGATGGCGCGCGGTGCCACCTTCGATCCGGAACTCGAAGCGCGTGTCGGTGACATTATTGGCGTCGAGGCACGGACCCAGGGAGCCAATTTCTATGGAGGAGTCTGTATCAACCTGCTGAGGCATCCCGGTTGGGGGCGCGCACAGGAAACCTACGGCGAGGACAGCCATCTGCTGGGTGAGATGGGAGCCAGCCTCGTGCGAGGGGTGCAGCGGCACCTCATGGCGTGCGCCAAGCATTATGCCCTGAACAGCATGGAAAACTCGCGTTTCATCGTCGATGTCCGAGTCGATGAACAAACGCTCGATGACATTTATCTACCCCATTTCCGCAGATGTGTGGACGCCGGTGTCGCCGGCATCATGAGCGCATACAACAAAGTAAACGGAGAGTGGTGCGGACACCATTCCAGGTTGCTGCGCACGATTCTCAAGGAGAAATGGCGCTTCGAAGGATTTGTCATGAGCGACTTCGTCTTCGGGGTGCGTGATGGAGTGGCAGCACTCAAAGGCGGTCTCGACATCGAGATGCCAGTGAAATGGCGGTTCCGAAGCCTGCCAAAGGCCTTGAAAAAAGGACGTCTGTCCTGGGCCACCGTCGACGAGGCGCTCCGCCGTATCCTGCGGCAGCAACTACGCTTTGCGCGGGTAGGAGAACCCAAACGGTACCACGCAGGGGCCGTTGCCTGTCGAGAACATCGCCTGGTAGCCCGTGAAGTCGCTGAAAAGGCGACAGTGTTGTTGCAGAACAATCCTCTCAGCTCAGACGAGAGTCCCCTCCTCCCCTTTACGTCCGAACTCGGCCGTCTTGCCGTCATCGGGAGACTCTCTGATTTCGCGAACACGGGAGATCGTGGCTCGAGTTGGGTGCGCGCACCCGATGTGATCACGATCGCCGGCGGTCTCCGCGAAGCAGGCGAGCGACGGGGAATCACGGTGGACGTCGTCGGTTCGGACTCGCTCCGTCGCGGCGTCGAAGCGGCACGCCATGCTGATGCTGTCGTGCTGGTCGTCGGCAATACCTATCGGGAGGAAGGGGAATACCTGTTCGTACGTGGGGGAGACCGGCGCCAACTCGGATTATCCTCGAAGCAGACCGAGTTGGTGAGACAGGTGAGTGCAATCAATCCTAAGATCGTGGTGGTGCTGGTCGGAGGGGCGCCAATCCTCTGTGAGGAATGGCGCAGACGTATTCCGGCGATCATGATGGCCTGGTACCCCGGAATGGAAGGGGGCCGTGCAATCGCCAACATTCTTTTCGGAGATGCAGAAGCGGGTGGACGCTTGCCGTGCACATGGCCAGCTCGTCCAGAACAGTTGCCAGCGTTTCGGCGGTGGACACGACGGATCACGTACGGCCCACTTCACGGATACCGCGCCTTCATCGCCGATCGACAGAATCCGTCGTGGTGGTTTGGACACGGATTGGGTTACACGTCTTTCGAGATCCGCAGTGCCGTCCGTTCCGGCAATTCCGCAACGATCGAGTTGGCGAACACCGGCTCACGCGACGGCGAAGAAGTCGTGCAGATCTACGTCGAAGCGGCTCTCGGTTCACATCCTCGACCATTGCCTGCACTGTGTGGTTTTCGACGCACGAGACTCTCCGCCGGTCAGGTGACGACGCTCCAGATCCCCCTCGAACCCTGGCTTCTCGATCGAGCGGCAACGCGGGGTAAGGTCGTGTTATGGGTCGGCCAAAGTGCCGACCCGACCCGAATGATCGCCGTACAGGAGGCATAATCGACGTTCCGAGGTCCGGTCTATCTCCGTCGACCAATCGGGGCGTCCAAGGGGGGAAAGGAATGGTGCGAGCGGGGGGAGTCGAACCCCCACGGGCGTGAGCCCGGCGGATTTTCTTACCCTCTACGGCTTTCGCCGCCCTCAACGAGGTTTGGGGTCTGGACTATCCCTTCACCGTGCCACGAACATCCGTTCGGGTTTAGGTGCTGCCCGTCTAGTCTCTACACCTTCCCGGAGCGCTGCTCCGGGCTTGGCTCGGGATTGCCATTTTACAGGTTTCCCCGACTTTGAGCAGTTCTACATCGCCGGTTTCCCGACGAGCACTCAAGTTGGTCTGAGTCCGCTGCGTCTGCCGATTCCGCCACGCTCGCATCACGCGGCCCTCTATAGTTGCGAGTCTGAACCCCGTCAAGAAAATCGGGGTTTTTAGCCTCACTCCGACCACCAGGAGGTAGTAACCACTGTCACCGCATCCAAAGAGGAACGATCGTTGCGCGCCGTGCGCCGCCTTGGGGCAACTCATTCCTCTTCAACGCGGCCAAACAACAGGTAGCTGTTCACACCTCCGTAGCCGTAGCTGGTGACCAGCACACGTCGCACCCGTGTCGCACGGGGTTCACCGACGACATGCGCCAGATCGCACAAGGGATCAGGGTCATCGAGAAAATGCGTCGGTGGAATGACCTGATCACGCAGTGCCAGACACGCCGCAGCCGCCTCGAATGAACCCGATGCTCCAAGAGGATGGCCGAGCACGGCCTTGATGGAACTCACCGGTAATTCCGTTGCGTATTCTCCAAACGCCGCCTGCAAGACACGTGCTTCTTTGCGGTCGAAACCAGGGGAAGAGTTGGCATGAGAACAGACCCAATCCAGCCCTCTGGTATCGAGGCCCTGTTGAGTCAGGAGACGGCGGATCGCCGCCGCACCCACCGCGCCATCGGGATCGAGATTGTACAATCCCAGCGCATCGCAGGCACTGCGGCCACCGATCAGTTCTGCATAGATCCGGGCGCCACGCCGGCGGGCGTGTTCCAGTTCCTCGACGACCAGCACACAGCCCCCTTCGCTCAGGACGATACCGTTGTGCTGGCGGTCGAACGGTCGAGAGGCGAGATGGGGAAACTCGAACTTTCGAGCAAGTTCGAGGGTACGTCCCATCCCAGCAAACACCAGCGGTGTCAGTGGGCTTTCGGCGCCCCCCGCATAGCAGAGATCCAGTTCGCCGCTGGCAACGAGGAGATAGGAATGAAGAATTGCCTGCGTTCCGGCCGAACAACCTGTCGAGTAGGCAAGTTGTGCACCACGAGCGCCGACCAACTCCGCAATTTCGGCCCCACTGGCATGATGTGGCACGCTATTGACGACAAAGGGATTGACGCGTCGCGCACCACGTTCAAGCAGAATTGCAAATTGTTGTTCACCCTCGCGCCAACCACCGAATGCCGTACCCATGACGACACCACAGGCATTCGGATCGATGTCCGCGAGTGTGGAGTCCTGTCGAGCCAGTTCCGCCGCCGCAACCGCGAGTTGCGCGACGTGCGTACCATTGCGGGCAAGGCGTGCCGGCAGGAGTTCCTGATACGACAAGTCGCGCACCTCACCACCCACCTGACACGGATAATCGCTCGCATCAAAGCGGCTGATGATGCCCAGTGGAGAAGGACCGTGCAGAACCACAGACCAGAAGGCCTCGGAACCAACGCCCATGGGAGACACGATGCCGAGTCCGGTGATGACGACACGGCGCGACATCAGGCCGGAACTCGACACTTCCGTTCCCCAACTCCTGCAGGCTTCTTCAACATTGCCTTCTTTGTCTCAGTGCATCGGTGAATCAGAATGAGAAATCTGATGCCTGGGGTGGGGGACCAACGCAGGCGTTTCTCAGAATCAGAGACGCAGATACCCTGCAACCAGGTCTTTCATCAACTCCGAGACACCGGCGCCCAGGCTCAGGACTCGAACGTCGCGGTAGACACGGCCGACCCAGTTTTCCTCCAGAAACCCCGAGCCACCGTGTAGTTGCAGGCACTGTTCGACGGCACGCTGGACGATCTCGATCACCTTGAATTTGATCATGCAGATTTCCTTTGATGCATTACGGCCGTCGCGGAAATCCGCACAGACGGAGTGGACGAAGCGCTGTGTCATTTCCAGGTCGGCAGCGATGTCACTGATGCGATGCCGAACAGTCTGGAGATCGGCCAGGCGCTGGCCGTAAGCGGCTCGTTCGCGCAGATGACGCACGGTGTCGTCCAGTACGAGGCGCGCTGCGGCGACGGCAGAGGCGGCGCCGAGCAGTCGCTCGCGCTGTAGATTCTCTGTCACGTAGAAATAGCCGAGTCCCGGTTTGCCCAGAGTGTACTCACGAGGAATGCGGCACTCGTCGAAACGCAGCCAACCGGTGGGTGAGGTATGCATCCCCAGTTTACGCAGCGAGGCCTTACGTTCGAAACCCGGAGTATCGGCGGGAACGAGGAGGACGGTGAAACTATGGGAGGATGGCTCCGGACTGGTACGTGCAAGAACGAGGACAAAGTCTGCAACGGGTGCATTCGTGATGAATTTTTTCTCTCCGGAAAGGACCCAGAAATCACCGTCTGGGGTGGCTGTGCACTGAATCGCGCGGACCAGATCAGAACCTCCCGTGGGTTCCGTAACCGCAAGTGCTCCCACAGCTTCACCATGAATCGCGGGCTT
>CAZEWD010000002.1:0-520 GCA_964515725.1 uncultured Binatia bacterium (SeqCode) | reverse complement strand
ACGACGGAGTAGGCGAAATCGCCACCTCCACCACCGACTTCGACCGGCATCGCCATCCCAAGGGCACCGAAACGGCCCAGTTCGGCAAAAACGGATCGTGGAAGAGTCTGTGCAGCCTCCCACTGATCGGCAAAAGGGGTGAATTTTTCTACGACGAACGCACGCAACCGGCGCCGGAATTCCTCGTGCTCACGAGTAAAGAGATTCATGGACGCTGTTGAACGCAGGCAGCGATATAGTTCACAATGTCGCTAAAACGATTTAATTCGACGATCTCGATGGGATCCAACTGAATGTCGTACTCCTCTTCGACGGCCACCTGGAGTTCGACAAAAGCGATCGACTCGAGGCGAAGGTCTGAGTCCAGCGAAGAATCATCGGAAACGGAGTCTGGCGGGAGGTTGGCGATGTCGTGTAGAAGCTGGAGCACCCGGTCACGGATGGCCGAGGCTGTAATCTGTTCCCTGTCCCTACTGTCCACATCTCCTCCTGCGCTCGATACCCCTGATGAGGCTGCGAG
>CAZEWD010000001.1:25993-35587 GCA_964515725.1 uncultured Binatia bacterium (SeqCode) | reverse complement strand
TCGCGCGACCTGGAGAGTGGATACGATACTCCACTCCGACAGAGGACGGTGCAGAGTACATTGCAGTCTGTATGCCAGCCTTCGATATTGCCACAGTGCATCGCGACGAGTGATTGTAGCGCGAGTTGTCTTCTTCGGAGGAATTCGTCTGGTTGTCCTCCGGCTGTCGTGCTAACCGACTTCCCCTGCAAGTTCATCCGTTTCTCCTTCCCTGTCGGCGCAATCCGACCGTTCCTTCTTTTGGTGGTGGTGCATGGGGTCTTTGGTTTCGTCTCTCAATCCAGCGCAGCAACAGGCGGTCCTGCACGAGAATGGACCACTTCTCATTCTCGCAGGGGCTGGCTCGGGTAAGACCCGGACCCTGACCCATCGGGTGGCCCATCTCCTCGCTGAGCGAAACGTAGCCCCCTGGCACATTCTTGCCGTCACGTTCACCAACAAGGCAGCCGGGGAACTGCGTGAACGCCTTGAACGTCTGCTGGGCGGCGGTGAGGCGCCGTGGGTCTCCACCTTCCACTCGACATGCGTGCGGATCCTGCGGCGTGAAATCGAAGTGTTCGGCTACACCCGCGACTTCGTGATTTACGACGACCAGGACCAGGAACGCTTGCTGAAAGAGTGTCTGCGGGAACTCGATGTCGACGAGCAAACGATCACTCCACGCGCCGTGGCTGGGGCGATCGATGCGGCCAAAAATCGTCACATCACACCCGCCCAGTACGACCGCAATGATCCGTGGCATGAGCGTATCGCCAAAATCTACGTCCGCTACGAAGAGAGGATGAAGCGGGCCAATGCGCTCGACTTCAGCGATCTCCTTCTGGTCACCTTACGCCTGTTCAAGGAACACGACGAAATCCTCCAGCGCTGGCGTGATCGTTTCCGCCATATCCTGGTCGACGAATACCAGGATACAAACCGCGTGCAGTACGAGTTGACGACTCTCCTCGCAGCCCAGCGTCGGAATCTCTGTGTCGTGGGAGATGAGGATCAGTCGATCTACCGTTGGCGAGGTGCAGACATCAACAATATCCTCGATTTCGAAAAAGATTATCCCGACGCCACGGTGATCCGTCTGGAACAGAATTACCGCTCCACGGGAACGATCCTGGATGCGGCAGGCGCTGTCGTGGCGCAGAACACGCAACGCAAAGGTAAGCGGCTGTGGACGGACAACGGCCGGGGCGAACCGGTCACCGTAGCTCTGTTGCAAGACGACCTGGATGAATCACGCTGGGTGGTGGGCGAAATCCTGCGGCTGCAACGGCATGGGCGCCCGTTGCGTGACGTTGCAATCTTCTATCGCGCCAATGCTCAGTCCCGCAGCTTCGAAGAAACCCTGGTACGCCATCGTGTGCCGTACGTACTGGTTGGTGGAGTAAAGTTCTTCGGACGGGCGGAGGTGCGGGATGTGCTTGCGTATCTGCGCATCCTCGTGAATCCGGCCGATAGCGTTGCTGCGAGGCGAATCATCAATGTGCCCGTGCGCGGCATCGGCAGTACCACGGTTGAACGGATTGCCGAACTGGAGAACGAAGCGGGCAGTTTTTACGCTGCCTGCAAACTCGCCCTGGAACGGGGTGTGCTGAAATCGGCAGCAACCGATAAGGTTGGGCAGTTCGTGAGTCTGATCGAATCTTTTCGCGGCATGCTCGGCACCGTCCCGTATCCCGAACTGGCGGCACGTATCGTGGAGCAGACGGGCTATGGTCCCATGCTGCGCGACGATCGGAGTGAGGAAGCTCAGGATCGTTTGCAGAACGTCGAGGAGCTTTTGAAGGGTATGCAGGAATCCGCGGCCACGCTGGAGAGTCTTGGCGAATACCTGGAACAGATCGCTCTGGTCGCCGATATCGATCGCTACGACGACACACAGCAGCGTGTGACCCTGATGACCCTGCACTCTGCCAAGGGTCTCGAGTTTCCCGTGGTTTTCATGGTGGCCATGGAGGAAGGTCTGTTTCCACACTCGCGCAAGGGTGAGGATATCGATGAAATCGAGGAAGAACGGCGCCTCTGTTATGTCGGGATGACCCGGGCCATGGAGAAGCTATACATGACTCACGCCCGCCAGAGGCGTGTGTTTGGCGATTTTCAGTCCAATCGGCGCAGCCGTTTCATCGAAGAGATCCCTGCAACTCTTCTGCACGAGATCGGGAACCAGACAAGCAAATGGGAACAGGCGCGCCGCAAAATCGAAGAATCGCACCTCCCTGCCGAACGCCGCACGGGATCCAATGAAGTCCACATCGAATACGAAGACGGGTTGCGGATTGGTGCGCGTGTACGCCACGCCACCTTCGGCGTTGGTACCGTGCAGCGGCTGGAGGGCAGCGGAGAGCAACAGAAGGTCACCATTCTGTTCGGTTCCAGTGGTCGAAAAAAATTGATGGTGAAATTCGCGGGTCTCGAACCTGCGTGACCCACTCTCTCGAACCGTTCACGATCGCTTGCTCCGCTTCCTGGCTCGCCTCTGAATTGCTCTTTTGGCGATACGATGTCAGGCTGATCTCTGCATCGTGAAAAAGCCGGTGATCCATCCAGCATCCGACCACGCGACGACTCCCGGGGGCATCGCCATGAGACGCAACATCGAATTTCACAGTGAAGACACCATCTGCCGCGGCTGGCTGTATACGCCGGGGAATGTAACGGAACGGGCGCCCACCATCGTCATGGCGCATGGCTTCTCGGGTGTGAAGGAACAACGGCTCGATCGCTTTGCTGAAGCGTTTGCCGAGGCAGGCTTTGCCTCTGTGGTGTTCGACTACCGTGGTTTTGGAGAGAGCGACGGCGAGCTGCGCCAGGATGTCGACGCGGCCCGGCAGGTGGCTGACTACCGGAACGCCATCAGCTTTGCCCGTACACTCGACGTGTGCGATCCGGAACGTATTGGCGTCTGGGGCACGAGCTTCAGCGGCGCCAACGTTCTCATGGCAGGTGCCTTTGATCGGCGTGTGAAATGTGTCGTAGCACAGGTCCCTCTCCTCGACGGATGGGAAACCCTGGGCCGCCTGAGCGGAGTCGAAGCCCGAGAAGCATTCATTGAACAATTGATCGCAGAGCGGGAGCGCATTTATCGTGGCGAATCCCCTACTCTGATTCCCGTCGTCAGTGATGGTGGGTTTGCTGCGCTGCCGACACCCGATGCGTATGAGTGGTTTCTCGAGAGCGGGCAGGAAGCATCCAACTGGCGCAACGAGGTAACGTTTCTTTCACTCGAGCGCCTCATCGAGTATGCGCCCATCCGTTTCATTGATCGAATTGCACCGACCCCCCTGCTCCTCATTGCTGCCAGTGAGGACTTCCTGCCACTCGACGTGGCGCAGGCCGCCGTGGAACGCGCGGGGGAGCCGAAGGATCTGAAAGTACTGTCAGGCGGACACTTCACACCCTACGAGCCGCCTCTGTTCGCCACGGCAGCCGGCTGGGCGGTCGAGTGGTTCAAAAAACATCTCGCAGCCTGATGCCCGAAACGGATGGTGTTGCGGTTCGACCGATCTCGGAACCAGGCACAAGTGGTGGATGAGATGATGAACTGTTGTGGCACTCCTGATCTCAGCACCTGTACGTTGCGATGCGCGTGAAAGTGCAGATTGCCGGCGTTTCTTCCCTAGACGAGGCGCTTGCTCTCGTCCGGATGGGTGTTGATGCTCTCGGCTTCACTTTGCGGCTTCCCGGAGGAGTCCACGATGGACTGACCGAGGCCAAAGCCCGTTCAATTGTACACGCTCTCCCCCCTTTTGTTGCCAGCGTCGCGATCACGTATGTCGAAACGGCTCGGGATGCGATGGATCTTTGCCAATTCACAGGTGTGAATACCATCCAACTGCACGGCGAATTTCCCACCGGCGAGTTGGAAATGCTGCGTGCCGCCATGCCGTACCTGAAAGTCATCCGAGCGGTCCATGTTACCGGGCCAGAAGCGATTGCTCATGCACGGAGCCTCGAACGCCGCGCGGATGCTCTCATTCTCGACACGTTCGACCCCGCGACCGGCCAGAGAGGAGCCACTGGCAGGACGCATGATTGGACGATCAGTCGTCAGATCGTCGATGCGGTACGAGTTCCGATTCTTCTGGCTGGCGGTCTGACACCGCAAAATGTTGGTGCAGCGATCTCCACCGTGCGACCCTGGGCTGTCGATGTACACACTGGGATCGAGGACCCTGACGGCCGGCGCAATCTCGACAGGATGCGTGCCTTCGTCGATGCCGTCCGCCGAGTGGAAGCAGAGCCGGCGCCCGTTGAAAACGTCAACCGGTGAGCAGCCTGCACATCCGATCAGGGTCGTGGGGACTCTCAGCCACGCCAACCCTGGAGAATCCGCATGTACTGGGCACGTTCGAAGGCGGCTGGGTCTGGACAACGCTCCAGGCTCATACTCCCTCGCATCTGGGAGAGGGACTCGTACTCGCGTTCTTCCAGCCAGCGTTCGACACCACGCAGGATTTCCGACAGATACTCCGGCCCATTATCGAGGAGAGCGGAGACCATCTGTACCGCGTCTGCTCCTGCCATGATCGCCTTCACGGCATCGAGCGGGGTATGTACTCCACCACTGACTGCGACCGAACCACGCACCTGGGGTGATAGGATGGCGATCCAACGCAGGCGCAGAAGCAGTTCACTGGAATCGGAAAGATGCAATGTGGGTTGCGCCTCTAATGCTTCGACATCGATATCCGGCTGATAGAACCGATTGAACAGGACGAAACCATCGGCGCCACACTGGTCCAGCTCACAGGCCAGGTGCGTCATGGCCGAATAAAAAGGTGAGAGTTTTACGGCAATCGGAATCTGCACCTGGCGGCGTACCGTCGTGACGATCTCGCGCAGACGTCCTTCGACCTCGGCACCTGTTTCCGCCTTCGAGGTGGACACGTGGTAGATGTTCAACTCCAGGGCGTCGGCGCCTGCCTGTTCGAGTCCACGAGCATAGTCGAGCCATCCTGAGGCCGTCACACCGTTGAGGGAACCGATGACCGGAATGGAAACGGCATCCTTGATCCGTCGAATCTGCTCCAGATATTGGTTCGGACCGAGACGGTACTCGTCGGGTCTGGGGAAATAGGAGAGCGCTTCTGCATTCGAGTGCTCACAAATCTCCATCGAGGCGAGCGTTCCCGACAGCTCTCGTGTGATCTGCTCCTCGAACAGAGAGTGCATGACGATTGCTGAGGCGCCCGCGTCTTCGAGTCGCCTTACCGTGTCGAGGTTGTCGACCATCGGTGAGGCGCCGGGCATGAAAGGATGCGGTAGTTGCAGGCCAAGGTATGTGGTCGAGAGATCCATGTTTACTCCTGCGTCGCGGGTTTGGGCACAACCAGCTTCGCGAGCTGCTCGTAGATGCGATAACGACTGGTGGCTTCCTGTTGTCCGGCAGCCATGAGTTCCCGGAAACGCTGTGGATCGAGTTGTTCCACCATGCGGAAGCGTGTCTCATTGCGGGCGAAGTTCTCGACCAACATTTTCGGCTCTGGCGAATCGAGTTGTAGAGGTGCCTCTCCTGCAAGGATACGGCGTGGGTCGAATCGGAAAATCGGCCAGTAACCGGAATTGACGGCGAGTTTCTGTTGCTCGGCGCTGAAGGCCAGATCGTAGCCATGTGCGATGCAAGGGCTGTACGCGATGATGAGTGAAGTGCCGGGATAGGATTCGGCTTCCATCAGGGCGCGTGTGGTCTGAAGATCCTTGGCACCGAATGCGATCCGGGCCACGTAAACGTTACCGTAGGACATCGCGATCAGGCCCAGATCCTTCTTGGCGAGCGCCTTACCCGCGGAGGCGAATTTGGCGGCTGCACCAAGTGGTGTTGCCTTGGACTGTTGCCCGCCGGTGTTGGAATACACCTCGGTGTCGAGAACGAGGATATTCACGTCACGACCCATGGCGAGGACGTGGTCCAGACCACCGAATCCGATGTCGTACGCCCAGCCGTCGCCGCCGATGATCCAGACACTCTTGTGAACCAGATAATCGGCCAGCAACTCGAGCCGACGCGCATCCGGATGCTGTATGTTGGCCAGCTTCTCTCGGAGCTCCTGCACTTGCCGCCGCCGCTCGGCAATTCCTGCTTCACTCTCCTGGCCCGTCTCGAGGAGTGAACCGACGAGCACATCGCCGATCTGTGACCCCAGTTTTTGCAGGAGTTCCCGGGCGAATTCCGTGTGCTTATCGATCGCCAGACGCATGCCGAAACCAAACTCCGCATTGTCCTCGAAAAGTGAATTGGACCAGGCCGGGCCACGTCCGTCGCGATTGGTCGTGTAGGGAGTCGTCGGCAGATTGCCACCGTAGATCGACGAACATCCCGTTGCATTGGCGATCACGGTGCGGTCGCCGAAGAGCTGCGTGACGAGCTTGATATATGGAGTCTCACCGCAGCCGGCGCACGCTCCCGAGTATTCAAAAAGCGGTTCGAGAAATTGGATGCCCTTGACGTCGGTGCGTACCGTCGTCCTGTCGACTTCGGGCAACTGCAGGAAGAATTCGTAGTTTTCACGTTCCGCCTCCCGTAGCGGCGCCTGCGGTTGCATATCGATGGCTTTGTGGCGGGGGTTCGCCTTGTCCTTGGCGGGACAGACGACGGTGCAGAGAGAACAGCCGGTGCAGTCTTCCGGTGCCACCTGGATCGTGTATTTCTGTCCCTTGTACTCGTTCCCCTTGTAATCCATTGCCTTGAAGGTGGCGGGAACACCCTCTTCCAGCGAATCAGCGGGATAGACCTTGGCACGGATCGCGGCGTGGGGGCAGACGAGTGCGCACTTGTTACACTGGATACAGATCGAGGCGTCCCATACAGGGATCTCCAGAGCGATATTGCGCTTTTCCCATTTGGCCGTGCCCGTCTGCCAGGTCCCGTCGACAGGGAAGGCACTGACGGGCAGCAGGTCTCCTTTGTCGGCCAGCATGAGAGCGGTAACTCTCTGGACGAAATCCGGCGCCTTTTCCGACACGATGGGTGGCATGCCACGAGTGGCGGTGACTTCAGAGGGAGCCTTGACTTCGTAGAGATGCGCCAGCGTGTGATCGACGGCCGCAAAGTTCTTTTCCACGACCACTTCGCCCTTGCGCTCATACGTTTTACGAATGGTGCGTTTGATATGCTCGATGGCTTCGCCGCGTGGCAACAAACCGGAGATGGCGAAAAAGCAGGTCTGCATGATCGTATTGATGCGGCGGCCCATGCCTGTATCGCCGGCCACTTTGTACGCATCGATTACATAGAGCTTCAGCTTTTTCTCGATGACATGCTGCTGCGCCTCTCGTGGAAGCTGATCCCACACCTCTTCGGGACCAAAGGATGAATTTAAAAGGACGACCGCACCGGGGACGGCATAGCCCAGAACGTCGTACCGCTCGAGAAAGTTGAACTGGTGGCAGGCAACGAAGTTTGCTCGTTTCACGAGGTAGGCAGAACGGATCGGCCGCGGTCCGAAACGCAGGTGCGAGATGGTCATGGCACCCGACTTTTTCGAGTCGTAGACGAAATAGCCCTGCGCCCAGTTGTCCGTTTCCTCTCCAATGATCTTGATCGAATTCTTGTTGGCGTCGACCGTACCGTCCGAGCCGAGTCCGAAGAACACAGCGCGAACGACATCCTCCGGTTCGATGTCCACGGAGGTGTCGTACGGGAGTGATAGCTGTGTGACGTCGTCGACGATTCCAACCGTGAAGTGCCGCTTCGGTTCTGTCTTGTTCAACTCCTCAAAGATCGCGCACACCATGGCAGGCGTGAATTCCTTCGAAGAGAGTCCATAACGGCCAGCGATGACCCGTGGTTCGTGGGCGAACCGGAACAGTCCCGTGTCACGTGCTTCGTGCAGTGCAGCAAGGACATCGAGGTAGAGGGGTTCTCCCAGGGCACCAGGCTCCTTCGTGCGATCGAGCACTGCCATGGCCTTTACGGTGTGGGGTAGCGCCGCAATGAAATGGGTGAGACTGAACGGACGATACAGGCGGACACGCAGGAGACCGACCTTTTCGCCCTGTGCCATCAGATGCTCGACCGTTTCATGGGCTGTTTCCGAACCTGAACCCATCATGACGATCACCCGTTCGGCTTCTGGATGGCCCGTATAGTCGAATAGACCATAGCGCCGTCCGGTAAGCTGGGCGAAGCGCTCCATCGTTTCCAACACGGTTTGCGGGACCGCATCGTAAAAGGAATTGCAGGCCTCGCGTGCCTGGAAAAAAACGTCTGGATTCTGTGCTGTGCCGCGCAGGACGGGATGATCGGGTGACAGGGCTCGCTGGCGGTGTGCCGCCACCCGCTCATCCGAAATCATCACACGCAGATCGTCGTCCGTCAGTTCTTCGATTTTCGCGACCTCGTGTGAGGTCCGAAATCCATCGAAGAAATGGAGGAACGGAACTCGTGATTCGAGTGTCGCTGCGTGGGAGATGCAGGCAAGGTCATGTACTTCCTGGACGGAACCGCTGCACAGCATCGCGAATCCTGTCTGCCGGCAGGCCATGACATCAGAATGATCGCCAAAGATGGACAGGGCATGAGTCGCCAGAGTGCGTGCCGAGACATGCATACAAAACGGCGTCAGCTCCCCTGCGATCTTGTACATGTTGGGGATCATCAACAGGAGGCCCTGCGAAGCCGTAAATGTCGTCGACAGCGAACCAGCCTGCAGTGCCCCGTGCACGGCACCGGCGGCACCACCCTCGGATTGCATCTCGACGACCAGAGGTACCGTACCCCAGATGTTGCGTTTGCCGTGGACCGACCATTCGTCCGCCCACTCTCCCATCGGCGAGGACGGTGTAATCGGATAGATCGCGATCACTTCCGTCAGACGGTGGGCAACCGAAGCCGCCGCTTCATTCCCATCCAACGTCACCATGCGTCGTGTAGACATGTCTCTCCCTCGTATCGATCTGACCTGTTGAAGACCAACCACTTGCGGTTCGCGTGCCGCCTACAGTCTAGGCGTTCAGAACATCGTCTGCGAATGCGGGCTTCCGACCCCTGCGAAACGATGGTCTCCACGGCGATTCCGTTTGACGCATCGCTTCGCAGATTCTGGAAGAGGCGAGCTTACGTACCGGGCCGCTCGATGCCGCGACACGAAAACATACACGTGAAGGCAGACGCCGAAGGACGCGACCGCATCCGAATTGCGTCCGACCCGGCCCGATCGTGACGGCATCAGAAGGCATCGCGATCCGTGTGAAACACACCACGTGCCACCCGCATGAGCCACTCGACCACGTCGTCCGCGTTCTTCCCGGGCGGCAGGGCAGCGGCCACATCCGTGCAAATGCCCACGAAGGCGTGCGTCACCAGATACGCGTCGAGCGTAGTGTCCACATCGCGACGCCTGCCGAAGTGACGCAACAGGACGCGGAAGAGCATTTCCACCTGCCCCAGGAATTTCACCCCAGCGGGCAACTCGGTGCCGCCATGGACATAACTGGCGGCAACGCTCACGATGTTCGAGCGGCGCGTCACCTCTGAGATGGCAAAGAGGAACAATTCACGCAAAGCAGCTTCGGAATCACCTCGTAACAGGTCGGGAATGCGTTCTTCCAGCAAGAGCCAGAGATCCGACATCTCACGTTCGAGAACAGCAACGAGAA
>CAZEWD010000001.1:24436-25930 GCA_964515725.1 uncultured Binatia bacterium (SeqCode) | reverse complement strand
TCCTGGAAGTATTCATAGACGGATGCCACTCCCACACGCGCCCGGGCCGCAACCGCATTCGTTGTCAGAGCATGATAGCCCCCCTTCTCCAGAATCCAAGTGGCTGCTCGGATTATCCGGTCCACGGTCGCTTTCGAGCGGGCCTGCACAGGGACTCTTTTCGGCATTTGTCACGCTTTCTCGGTTGAATTGATCCCGGGATCATTTCGTATCGTAAAAACGGTTGAATCCGAGTCTTTTTCCGGGTTAGCATCCGGGCGCAGTGCAAAGAAGGGATTCTGTCACCGAAGGAGGAAGAAGGGATGGAGATCCGAGCGGTACCGGTCAGCGAGCGAGCCTGCAAGATCAACGAGACCATCGAGAATGTCGTCAACGGACTCGTGCGTGGATTCGATCAGTTCGCAAGTCCGCTGGGCCTGGGCGTGCGCGTCAGCAACTACGACGACCTGAACTTCTGCTTCCAGGGCGGTCCTGGGGAACGAATGCGCAAGGCGCACTACGACAAAAGCCTGCGTTTGCTGTGGAAAGCCGAACAACACGCACCGTACACGTCGTTCAATGACTGCACGGCCGATGAAAAGGCACTGATGGAGCTCGCCGAAGGTGCGATGAGCCGGGCCGAAAAGATCCAGCTCAAACGCATTCGAAGCGAAGACTTCCGGAAACGGATCGATCGCCAATACACGCCCGAACAAAAGCAGGCTCTGGTCAATATTCTGTCCACCATTGGACACGGTGAAGCCTATGCGTGGTTGGTATCCGCCGACCTTATGGCGCAGGTGAAGAGCACGGGCGGCCGTAGTGCGATGACCATGCAGGTTCTCGAGGAAGCGAAGCACTTCGTTGTCCTGCGCGAGATGCTGCACGCCTTTGGCTGTGAGATCCCGCGGATGAATGTCTGGGAGTACATCACGCTGGAGAACATTCTCAAACAGAGTGGCCTGGAAAAGTTCTTTGGGATGAATGTGATCGTCGAAGGCCTGGCCCTGAGCATCTTCGGCAGTCTTGCTTCTTTCCCCGAACTCGACGTCCTGCGCCTGTTCCACCTCGACGAATCACGCCACACGGCGTTGCCGCACAATTACTTCCACGATTTTCCGATGACCGAATGGGAAAAGAGGAACCCGATCACAACGACGCGCCGTCTGCTCCTGCTTCTGCCGGCCATCCCGTTTCTGCTGCGAATGGAGCGCGACTTCGCAACGCTCGGCATCGACCTGTTCGAATTTTCCGGGTCCGTCATTCGTAAGGTCTTGTTCCTGGCACAACGCGTCGGGTTTCATTTTCCGTTCCCCGAAGAAGACGTGATGCGGGCGATCAATTCCCTGTTCAACTACTACTGCTCACTGACGCGGGAAAACCACCAGCCCACGGATTTCATGGCGGCCGAAGCGACTCGCGGTGAGGCTGAACTGGAAATCGAGCGAGCGATCTTTTTCCCGGAACGGGATCGGAATGGCAGCACCACCACGACACCAGCAAAGCCGCGCCGTA
>CAZEWD010000001.1:14978-24426 GCA_964515725.1 uncultured Binatia bacterium (SeqCode) | reverse complement strand
CCGGCGCTCTGCGTCCCGCAAAAAATCGAACGTGGTGGCCGCAACCTTCGGTGGCCACTGACGTGAGGCCTTGGGGCTGGACGCACTGGCATCAATGCCGTTGCGTCCAGTCCGGCCGTTCACTCCTCCGGGATTGCCGTATGGCCCGGACGAAAAATCACCTTCTTGTCCTTCACTACGAGTTGCTCGTTGACGAAGAGTTGGACGGCCTGGGATAGCACCTTGGCCTCGAGCCGCTGGCCACGGGACCGGATTTCATCGAGCGAATCCTCGCCGACCCGAATGTGGAACACGTCCTGAAGAATCACGGGACCTTGATCGAGCTGTTCGGTCACGAAATGCGCCGTACACCCGGAAACGCGCACCCCTTCTTCGAAGGCCTGTTTGTAGGCGTTCGGACCTGGGTGATAGGGCAACAGGGACGGATGGATATTGATGATGCGGCTCGGGAAGCGCTGCACCATGGCGGCGGTCAGGATTTGCATGTACCGCGCAAGAACAACGACATCGGCACGGTACTCACGCAGTTTTTCGAGCAGAAACGCCTCATGCGCCGCTTTGTCCTTGGACGGAAAGGAGTAAAAAGGTAACTTCGCGGCTTCGGCAATCGGCCGCAGCACCTCGTGATTCGACAGAACGACCACCAACTCCCCATTGAAACGGCCGTGGTCGCGGTCTTCGATCAATTGTTCGAGGCAGTGCGGTTCACGACTCACCAGAATGGCGACTCGTTTGGGGTCCCGGCGGCCCAACAGGCGCACCGAAACATCCATTCGGATCTCTTCACCGATCTTTTTCAGGCCCAGGATGAGTTCGTCGAGGTTGATCGAAATCTCGCTCAGATCGACACGCATCGTCATGATGAACAGCCCTTCCATGACGCGTTGCTCGATATCCTCGATATTGATGCTGCAGCCGGCAAGATAGGTGGAAACACGAGCGACAACGCCCTTCTGATCGTGGCCGATGACGGAAATCACCGCGCGATTCGTCGACATATCGAAGATTGACCCCCTGTAGAGGGCTTTTAGGAACAAGCTGAGGAATCGTCAATTTGGCAGAACATTCTATGTTTCCTTCTTGCGTTGAGTAAGTTTCCCTCATATAAGAGATGTTCATCCTGAATTTGCGTTAGAGAACAACCTCCAGTAGAGTGCCCCACGGTCTGGATCCTCTCCAGTGACCGGAACCCAAGCAAGGAGCGAAGCAACAACTATGGACAACCGGCTCGGCGCCCTCGCGCTGAAGATGAACGAAGAAACGCCTGCGGCGGAAGAAGAGGCCGAACTCGAACCTGCCGTACTCGAACCGATCGAGGCTGAAGAGCCGGAACTTCCCGATCGTATCAGCGATTACGACCTGCCGGCGCATTTTTTCCAGGACGTCAGCGCCACCGAAATGCTGACGATCGAGGAAGAGCAAGCGATTGCGAAAGCCATCGTGAAGGCGCGTAACCGGATTCGCCGACTACTACGTCAAGGCCGATTCCACCGTCTGGTTGCAGCGGCGCTCCCCTTGCACGGGCGCAGTGTCATCCACCCAGCCGAAGACTTTCGCGAGCGCGAGACCGTGATGGTTTTGGAGTTCGCCAAGAAGCAGTTGCGTTCGCGCCGCCGTCTCGATCTGCGGTTTGGTGACCGTGTTCAATTGAAAGAATTCGTCTGTCAACTGGAACAGGATCTGATCAAGTACCGCACGTTGCGCGACAGTATGATCGAGGCAAACCTTCGATTGGTCATCTCCTTTGCCAAGCGCTACCGCCGCGCCGGGGTTTCGTTCCTGGACATGGTTCAGGAAGGATCTCTGGGGCTGATCCGAGCCGTCGAAAAGTACGATCCCGTCAAGGAAGTAAAATTCGGCACCTATGCCGTCTGGTGGATCTGGCAGCAAATCGGCCGCGCGGGTGACATGCACAGCGGTTTGATTCGTACCCCCGTGCACTGGAACCAGTTGCGCCGCAAAGTGGGACGAGAGACGCAGCGTCTGCAGACGAAGTATGACGGCGCTGTCGATCGTGATCTGCTGGCCGAAGCGAGCGGTGTGGATGCGGAACGTTTGGAGACCATGACGCAGAATTTCCAGTGCGTCTCCATTGATGCGCCCTTGAGCTGTGATGACGACCGCACCCTGGAAGAGTTGCTGGCCAGCGATACCGACGATCCCGAACGGGAGGCGGCTGCCGGCGATCTGAGCGCACAACTCGAATGTGCCCTCAGCCAGTTGCCGGATCGTGAGGCGGACATTTTGCGCCTGCGTTTCGGCACCAGCGACAATCAGCCTTTGACGCTCGAGGAGGTCGGTCGCCGTTACGGCGTCAGCCGCGAGCGGATTCGTCAACTCGAGGCGCGCGCCCTCAAGCAGCTACTGCCCATCTGCGAAGGACAGGGGTTGCGGGCCTACGTCGACTGACGTCGGGAAAAACACAGGCGGTCGGATCACCGACCGCCTTTTTTGTCCGTAACCAAAACGGAGGAAAAGTATGCGGAAAATGGGTTGGATCATCGGTGCTCTGCTGCTCGTAGCCGTTCCTGCGGTGAACGTCTTCGGCGCAGAGGCAAAAGCGTCTGAACTGAAGACGGACGACGAAAAGGCGATCTACGCCCTCGGCATCCTGCTCAGCCAGAACGTGACTTCCTTCAGGCTCACTCCCGCCGAACTGAAGGTTCTGATCAGCGGTATCGAGGACGGAGCCAGTGGCAAGCAATCGAAGGTGAATGTAGACGAATTCCGCTCGAAACTGCAGGAGCTTGCACAGGTTCGCGCCGCAGCCGGCGCAGCCGAAGAAAAAAAGAATTCTGCCGCCTTCCTGGAGAAGATGGGGAAGGAAAAAGGTGCGGTGAAGTCCGACTCCGGTCTGATCTACATCGAAACCCAGCCCGGTACGGGTGAACAGCCTCAGGCAACCGACAAAGTGAAGGTGCATTACACCGGCACGTTGATCGACGGCACAGTGTTCGACAGCTCCGTGCAACGCGGACAACCCGCGACTTTCCCGCTGAATGGCGTGATCAAGTGCTGGACCGAAGGCGTGCAGAAGATGAAGGTCGGCGGCAAGGCAAAGCTGATCTGCCCGTCGGACATTGCCTATGGAGACAGGGGATCACCGCCGAGAATCAAGCCGGGTGCGACGCTCGTATTCGAAGTGGAACTGCTTGAAATCCTGAAGGATGCGGGCAGCCAACCAGCTTCCCCGCATTGAACCGTCGATCTCGCCTTCGAGATCTCACACACGATTCCTGGTTAGCCGGGTCTCGATCGCTCCCAGAGGAAGCGGCGATACCCGGCTTTTCATCGTTCGCTTTCACTCAGCGATCGCGCTCAGCATCCAGATACACCACGGGCTGGCCGAGTACCGAACCCCTCGGGGCCGGCGTGCCGGAAACAGCGCGCGAGGGGTGGTTGTGGACCGAGCGTTTCAAGACACGAAGGACGGTAACAAGTCCCTCACAGCATCCAGAGGCCACGCAGCGCGGTCCTTGTCCGACAAGATCGGCGCCTTGATCGGCCATTCGATGCCGATCGTCGGGTCATTCCACTGGATCCGTAGCTCGTCGTCCGGATCGTAATAGTCTGTACATTTGTATTCGACCTCTGCATGGTCGCTGAGGACACAAAATCCATGTACAAAACCGGGCGGAACGTAACACTGCCGGAAATTCTCAGCCGACAGGACGATGCCGACCCACCTCCCAAAATTCGGTGAGCCACGGCGCACATCGACAGCGACATCGAAGATCTCTCCCGCAATCACCCTCACCAATTTGCCTTGCACCCGGCGCATCTGGGCATGCAGGCCGCGCAGCGTTCCGTGCTGGGAGAGCGAGTGGTTGTCCTGCACGAAAGAGACGTCGATTCCCGCCTGTGCATACTTCTGAGCCTGGTAGGTTTCGACGAAGAATCCCCGCGAATCCAGAAAGACATCCGGCTCGATGATCAAGACCTCGGGCAACGCGCTGGGGATCACCTGCATGCTCAGGACCGCCGAACCGGCTCTATCCAACCACGGTGCGACGCGCAACAGACATCCTTGCGAAAGCCTCCACGCCGCGTTTCGCATTCGGGAGAATTTCGCCCGTCCCCACCACGACAGACCGACACGCCCGCCGCGGCGCACTCTATGCAGCAGCGATCCACAGGAGGGTCCTTGCCATGGCCGCAACCGACCGCATGATGTCGGCTCCTTTGAAATCACGGATGACGCCGACGGACGCATTGTTCTGGTACGCCGAGGAAGCCACACCGGCGCTCCGCCCCCTGATCGGAGGCCTCTTTCTCCTCGATCAATCACCCGATCCGGAAAAACTGCAACGTTCCATTGCCCGCTGGATGGCCCGCATGCCGAGATTGCGACAACGCGTGGTGGAAGGCCCACTCCGCCTGAGCCTGCCGGAATGGCAAGACGATCCACAATTCGACCTCGCCTACCACACAAGAGAGATCGTTCTCCCTGAGCAGGGAACGTTGCGAAACCTGTTCGAATTCACCAGTGCCGTTTTTGCGACACCGCTCGACCATGCCAGACCGCTGTGGGAATCGTATCTGATTCATGGAGTGGACAACCACCGGTCTGCCGTGTTCATCAAGATGCACCATTGCGTCATGGATGGCGTCAGTTCCATGGCCGCTTTCGATGCCATCACGCAGTTGCACCGGGCCGATCCGATCACCGTGCCACGTGGCGCCCGGATCGGCACATCCGACTCGGAAATGGCCCGCATCGGACGGTTGCTTTGGAACAGCGCCGAAGCCATGGTTCAGTTCGGCGGAACGATCGCCCAGGTGGGAATCGGGATAGCCACCAACCCGATCAGGACAACCCGGGATCTGATCAGCGTCAGCCAAAGTCTGGCAGGTGTGATTCGCGACCTCGGTAAGCCTCCCCTTGCAGACCCGCTCTCGCAATTGAGCACTGGCATCGGGCGACGGCTCGACGGGATCACGTGGTCCCTACGCCGCCTTCATCGGATCAAGGGCCTGCTCGATGTGACGCTGAACGACCTGGTCTTGACCGTTCTGGCAGGAGCGCTCGGCCAGTATTACGCGGAGCGTGGCTTCCACGCTTCCGAGTTGCGCTGCATGGTCCCCATCAGTCTGCGCGCCCCGCACGAAAAACACAGCCTCGGCAATCGAATCGGAATGTGCAATATCACGCTGCCGATCGGAGAACCGCATCCCCTGGTCCGACTCGAACTGATAAGGAATCGGACGGGTCGAGCCAAGAGTGACCGGCGGGGCCGTGCTTATCCGATGGTCATCGGAGCTTTGGCTCTCATGCCGACCGCCATGTTCCGGGTGTTTGCACAAACGGCCACCAGCCGGCTCAATCTCATCTGCACCAACATCCCTGGCCCACGAGAGGCTCGCTACATCGCTGGCGCCAAAGTCGACGCAATCTTTCCCTATGCACCAGTCGTCCAGGGAACTCCGCTGGCAATCGGCTTGGTCTCCTATGGAGATTCCTATGGGATCGGGATCAATACAGACCCCGCTGCGATCCCCGATCCCGAGCGCTTGCACGTCCTACTCGATCACTCCTTGATCGATCTGGAGCGGCGCGTCCTGCCACACTCCGAGCTGAAGGAGAAACCAACAAGCGGAGGAAAGGCTAAACGCAGCGCTCGTCCTGCCGGTACCAGTCCTCGGTCCGACCCCAAAAGCGTTGCGCCGAGACGTAGGAGTATCCGGAAGTGAGCCATCCACAGATGGGCTGACCAACCTCCCGGCACAGTCTACCCGCCGCCTGTGGAACGGCGCCGAGACGCTGGGTGGCACGGTCGCGCGGAATTCAGCGGGAGTTCACGAGACAGAGTCACCGGATCCTCGCGGACCGTCCCTCGCCAGCGGACTTTCGTCAGGTCGATCTTCCCCGAACGATCGAAGGGAACCCCCTCCGATTCCAGAAGTTCCCGCTGCAATTGGGGACGCTGCCACTCACCCCGGTGGCTGATTCGCCCGGCGACGTTGATCACACGTTGCCAGGGTACGACCCGCTGTAGGGCGGACGGCAGAAGCCGTAATGCATGGCCAACCGCCCGCGCTGCACGGGGTTGGCCAATCAGCGCGGCAATCTGACCGTAGGTGGCAACCTTGCCACGCGGAATACGGCGAACCATGGCGTAGACGTGGCGGTGAAATGCCGATGGTTTCCGTGACCGAGCACTCATGGGAACACCAGGTCGCAGATCGTGCCAGCCGGCCTGGGATCCGGGGAGGTATGGCGCACGATACCCGCAACATCCCTCTTCGCCTCCGTCCTCGTAGACTCAGAGCGAGAGTGGGACCGGTGTTCGCTTTCCCGCCGCATCGATGTGTTCAACATGGACGGCACCACTTCCGCCGGCGGATAGCCGGCGCATGATCTCCCCAGCGAGCGCCAGGATCTCCAACGGTTGCACCGCAGCTTCGGGTGGATACACACCACGGCGCGGCACCTGCCCCCGCGCCATGAGAATGGCCCCGACCGCCGCCGGAATTCCCGTCCCCTCCCCTGCGCCAGCGCTGCGTGACGAAAGGGATAGGACGAATGTGCTGATCTTCCCGTCCTTCGTACCGCACACCACGACCTTCAGACACCCCGCCGGACCCGTAATGCCGGCCTCCTGAAGCAACCGCGGGCGTTGTGCCAGGATGTGAGCGACCGAAAATTCGAGAGGAATGATATCGTGCCCTTGCACACGAAGCGGTGTTTCGGAACAGGCGCCGACACGCACCATGTCCTGGGTAAGGTGGAAATAACTCAGTGGGAAGACGACACCGAGATTGGTGGCACGACGCAGGCCCGGCACGTGCTCGGGCAGTGTAATCGTTTCGGGATGTGGATACGGGTAGACAGGAAAACTGCCGATATCACGAAATTCCGTCTCGACGATGTAATCTCTGCCGCTCTCGTCGAGTTGACGGACGGTGATGAACTTCCCGTCGATGAATAGAGGCACATCATTCACCATAGCGTGAATACGGTGTTTGATGACGGCCGCACCTTCCTCCGCCTCCCCGCCATGAATGTGCATGATGTCGACGCTCTCGACCTGATCGAGGAGTTGATCGCTGCAGAGTTTAACGAAGACATTCGCCAAACCAGGCGAGTTTCCCATGCCGATCAGCGCCCCTATGCCCGCACGCTTCGCAGCGTCGTCCATCGCTAACATCTGCCGCGTCGGTCGCAGATCATCGCAAACATCGACGTAGTCCACTCCAAGATCGATTGCGACCTGAAGCACCGGCGGTCCGAACTTGTAGAAAGGGCCGATGCAGTTCAGCACCACCGCCGCACCCTGCGTGACGGAGCGGATCGACCCGGGGTCGAGCGCATCGACGTGGGCTGCCCTGACACGCGGATTACCGGTAGCCCGGGCGACCTGACCGGCCTGTTCCTGGCGCACGTCCGCCACGACGATTTCGTCGAAATCTTCCCCCGTAGCGAGGGACCTCACGGCAACACTGCCGATTCCACCGCACCCACCAAGGACTACGATTTTCTTCACGGGTCCTCCTCCCTCCCAAGACCGGCGCCGAGCGCGGTGCGTTATCGCCGCACGTACTCGACTCGTTATCCGTGATGGGCCTTCGAGGCAAGGCGGAGCCACTCCAGACACCGTGGCAGCGCCAGGGGATCTGACTTATTGTTTGCAGTTCTATGAGGAGTGTATGGGCCTTGATCGCCGGAGCCGTTTTGAGTGTGGCACCATTGTGTGTGGCCGGGAAGCCGCTGTCGAGTCTTGGTCATGCGGCCTTTGAGCTTTGTGTCAGTGTGCCCGACCATCCAACCGAAGCAGATCGTCAGATCGTCGAAAGCGCCTACGCCGCCTCGGAACACGCCGTCACTACGGAACCCAACAATGCAGTGGCCCACTTTGCGCTGTTCTGCTCGCTGGCCAAGCTCACCTATCTGAACGGTGTCAGCCTGAAGAGTTTATTCGCCGTCCTGCGGATGCGGCGCGAAATCGATCGCACCATCGCGCTCGATCCAGATTATAATGATGCGTTGATGGCCAAAGGGGCTTTCCTCATGGAACTGCCTCGTATCCTCGGCGGCGATCCACGCGAGGGAGAGCGACTTCTGCGTGATGCTGTTCGCCGTCAACCGGCACAGTTCGAACCGAGACTGAGGCATGCAGACGCGTTGCAGCAACTGGGAGCGCACGACGAGGCTGTCGAGGAGGCACGCATCGCGCTCGAATTGGCGCGTCGTGGAGATCGAAAGGATCAGGAAGAAGATGCGATCGCGCTGCTGCATAAACTCGGTGTTGGACTCGAGCCAACACCCATTCCCGACAAGCCGCCTGTCTTGGGGGAATGACGCAATCGTTCCCTGGCTCGTCCACGGCGTTCGTCCTGAAACCACGCCGAGTCAGACTTGGAAGGTGGACTTCAGACCCCGGATGTCCGGGACACCATGCATCAACGCGGCTCCCGGGGACATACAGGATCTGAAATCCTTAATCTGATGAGCAATCAAACGGAGAATGGCCGGTAATTCACGCAAGCCCCTGGAACAGCACCGTGCTCAGGTAGCGCTCACCCGCATCCGGCAAGACGACCACGATCAGCTTACCAGCAAAAGCGGGATCGTTGGCCAGGCGTGTGGCCGCAACGGCCGCAGCGCCGCTGGAGATGCCGCCGAGGATGCCCTCTTCCTTCATGAGTCGCCGGGCCATCTCAATTGATTCGTCGTCGGTTACCTGTTCGACACGATCGACCACACTCAGGTCGAGAGTCTCGGGAATGAAACCAGCGCCGAGCCCCTGGATCTTATGAGGACCGGGCTGCAGCGGCTGCTTCTTCAGGGTCTGTGTGATGACCGGGCTGTTGGACGGTTCGACCGCCACGGCGGTGATTGCCTTGCCCTTGGTGTTCTTGATGTAACGGGCCACACCCGTGATCGTCCCACCAGTCCCGATTCCTGAAACCAGGACATCGACCTTTCCTTCTGTGTCCTCCCAGATCTCGGGCCCTGTCGTTTTGAAATGGATATCCGGATTCGCCGGATTCTTGAATTGTTGCAACAGGACATACCGATTCGGATCTGACGCGACAATTTCCTCGGCTCGCGCAATGGCCACGCGCATGCCGCCTGCCGCCGGTGTCAGCTCGAGATTGGCGCCGAATGCCTTCAAGACAGCCCGGCGCTCCAGAGACATCGTCTCGGGCATCGTCAGAGTGATCGGATAGCCACGTGCAGCGGCTACAAAAGACAGAGCGATCCCGGTATTCCCACTTGTCGGCTCGATCAATTCCTTACCCGGCTTCAGAATACCGCGCTTTTCCGCATCCCAGACCATTGCCGCGCCGATCCGGCACTTCACCGAATACGCCGAAAAACTTCATGCTGGCATCCGGCAGGCCGGCGTGGTCTGTTGGTTCGAGGCGCCCCCCGCCCTCACCCGCAAGCAATTGGACCAACTGGCTGATGGTTTGGACCGCCGGTTCGACACCGCTTGGGGTGGCC
>CAZEWD010000001.1:13104-14968 GCA_964515725.1 uncultured Binatia bacterium (SeqCode) | reverse complement strand
AATACGCCGGATTACGGCCTTCGATCTTAGCCACGACAGTAGCTTTGGCACCTTTGGCAACCCGGTTCAGCCGCACCAGCGGCGTACGACCGATACTGAATGAATTGTCATCAAAGATCATCTCGTCTCCTCTGTCTCCTTCCGGGATTACTCCGTCCCTTCCGAACTCTCGATTTTCTCGCAACCCCCGCTTTGACGGCTGACACCAAACCTATCGAAGGATGAGCCAAGGTTTTTTTCAATAGCTCCGACCGCGACAAAAGCCTCCCACTCATGGTTCAGATCCCTACCTACCGCTTTTTTCGGCATGCGCAAACAGGATACGTGCAATGCTGGCAGTGATCCGCTCGGCGGTGGGCAAATGGAGGAATTCGTTTGGCCCGTGCGCATTCGAGTGTGGTCCAAGAACTCCGGTGACGAGAAACTGCGCCTGAGGAAAGCGCTGGCCCAACATGGCCATGAAAGGAATCGTACCCCCTTCGCCCATGAAACATGGTGGACGTCCAAAGAATTCCATCGAGGCCATTTCCGTGGCCTCGGAGAGCCATTTCTCCAACGGGGGAGCACTCCAGCCACGGGCTCTCTCGCTGCACACAAACTTCACCTCCGCACCGTATGGTGGGTCGCGTTCGAGATCCCTTTGCAGTGCCACGGCGGCATGGTCTGGGTCGACCCCGGGAGGTAGCCGCAACGAGAGCTTCAGTTCCGTGTAGGGTCTCAGTACATTCCCTGCATTTTCCAATGCCGGCAGTCCAGCCGCACCCGTGACCTCGAGTTGTGGGCGCCACGTACGGTTCAACAGAAGTTCCTTTCCATCCGTCGTGACGGCGTGTGCCGTTCCCGCAAAGGGGAACGCTCCTGTCACGCCATTTCCCAATACCTCAGCCGTCAAGACGGCCTGTTCCATACGTTCATGCGGAATGCTGCCGTGGAGTTCTGGTAGACGGATTTCTCCGCTCAGTTCATCCTCGACACGATTCAGGACCTGGCGCGCGATCCGGAAGCTGGACGGAACGATGCCGCTACCGGCACCGGAATGAACGCCTTCGGTCAAAACGCGGACGGTCAGAATCCCATTGACGAGGCCGCGCAATGACGCAGTGATCCAGAGACGGTTGTAGTCACCACAGCCCGAGTCCAGGCAAATCACCAGGTCGGGGGATCCCAGCCTGTCCTGTAGCGTCTCGACATAGGCAGGAAGGTCTTCACTGCCGCTCTCTTCGCTCGCCTCGATCAACAGCACACAACGCCCATGCGGTAGACCCTGTTCTTGCAGGGCGCCAATCGCTGTAATCGCTGCAAAGGCCGCATAGCCATCATCCGCGGCGCCGCGACCGTAGAGTCTGCCGTCACGGATGACGGGCGACCACGGGCCAAGGCCGGGAAGCCAGCCGTCCATCGGTGGTTGCTTGTCGAGGTGCCCGTAAAGAAGGACAGTGCCTGGGGCCGTGCCTTCCACCTCGATGCAAAGGAGAGGAGTTCGCCCCGGTAGCCGTACCACTTCGAGATGCAATCCGTGGAGGCCCTGCTCGCGAATCCATCCGGCGAGCAGTTCGACAGCCCGATCCATATGACCGTTCTCAGCCCAATGGGGATCGAAGCCGGGCGACTGATTGGGAATACGAATGTATTCGATCAGCGCTGGAAGAACGGTGTGTTTCCAGGAGTCCCCAACGAAATGCGCCACACGCGAACCGTCCATGACATTCGCGTATCAAGAAGCGCGGGGGTCTACCAGTGGATCGGTTTCGGAATCAGATTCTGAACGGGCGAAAAAGAGGACCGAACCCCAGCCGACCCGGGTCCGGATTTCATTTTCCAGAGCCGGGTGGTCTGGAAAGGTTGTTATCCGTATGTGTCTCCA
>CAZEWD010000001.1:0-13094 GCA_964515725.1 uncultured Binatia bacterium (SeqCode) | reverse complement strand
CGGGGCATCGACCGTTATTGCAGCCAGGCGTCCCGGGCCAACGAGAGCAATTGGTCACGTATTCGTCACCGCTCGGCGTAACCGCAACCTGAACTGCGGCGGGTTCGCGCACCGGTGAGCAGGTGACGATCCGAGGCTCACACAGAGACTGGTACTTGTCGTAGGCCGTCAGAACGAGCAGGTACATCGGTAGTGCCATCAAGCCGAGGGCTGTTGCGACGATTGGATATTCCATTCCTCCTCCTTCATGAACCAGCCTGCTGCTGGATGTCTTTTCCTTATGCTTACGGCGTGCCAACTTCGGCTCTGCTCATTCATCGCAAAAAGAAACGGAGGCCTATCGCCCTTGCACGGTCGGAGCCCTGAATCCTTCCGAGATTCTGGAAACAGCCGGCTTTCCCTACCGGTGCCGGTGTTCTAGAGGCTCCCTATGATTTCACGCCGTCAGTTTCTCCAGGGTTCCCTGGTTGCACTCGTGGCCTCGTGTACTTCATCCGGTGACTACACTGCTGAGGATGTCGACCGGCTTGCCCGGCAGATGCAAGAGGAGGCAGACACGTCCGGCAAAGGACCATTTGGCCCGTTGCGGTTCCGGGGGTATCGGGGTCTGGCGGAACTGCCATATTTCAAACTTCGCGGCGACGGTTTCCTGGAAACGGTGATCGACCTGCCAGAAACCATAGACTTTCATGCACATCTCGGTTGGGCCTACTTTCTCGCTCCGCGGGTCGATCTGCAGAAACGAACAGCTCGAATTCAGTATCTGATGGATTGTGATGCGCAGGAGCCCCCCTGTCCGCTCGATCTCGATGTCTACGTGAACGCAAACTTCTCCGAGGGGATGCACCGGGAATTGAGTCTGCAGACAGTGAGCAGTCTCCTGTTCGGCAGCAGTGCGGCCGCCACCCACACCATTCCGAATCTGCTGGCCGAGATGGAAGCTGCCAGAGTGCGGCAAGCCGCCATTCTACCCATCGCCACCAATCTGCCCTTGAGTGAAGACCCCACGCGTCTTGCCATGGATGGGATCCGATCGGCTGGTGCTGGCAGCCGTCTGATTCCCTTCGGTTCGGTCCACCCGCACGACAGGAATGCGCGCACCAGGCTGCGCGAATACGCCCAGGCAGGCGTTCGCGGAATCAAGCTGCACCCCGAAATGCAGCGATTCTTTCCCGACGATCCGCGGGCCATGGAGGTCTACGAAGAATGCGGCAAGCTGGGGCTACCCATCATCTTTCACGCCGGCCGTTCGGGAATCGAGCCTACGTTTCTGCGCCCCTACGCATTGCTCCGGCGGTATGAGCCCGGCATTCACGAATTCCCGGGCGTCCGTTTTATCCTCGGGCACGCGGGGGCGCGCGATGTTGCCGACGCCATTCCGCTGGCACGCAACAACGACAATGTCTGGCTCGAACTTTCCAGCCAGGGGGTGACCGAAATTCATCGCCTGTGGAACGAGGTGGGTTCTCACAAACTTCTGTACGGCACGGATTGGCCGTTTTATCCACTTGTCGTCAGTCTGGCGAAAATCCTCATCGTCACCGAACGCCAACCCGAAGCGCGCCCAAGAATTCTCGGTCTCAACGCACGCGAGATCCTCACGCGCGGCTGAGTGCGGCACGCCTGATGCGCCACGAATTACTCCGCGGACCCTTCAGTCGGGTCATGGCGGCCAATTTCATGTTTTTCATGAACTTTGCCAGCTTTTTTCTCCTGCCATTGTTTGTGAAGGCAAAGGGCGGATCGGACGGCACGGTCGGCCTTGTCATGGCGACCGCGGGTATCGCCACCCTGAGCGCGCTGCCGATCATTGGTGCGCTGATCGACCACTGGGGGCGGCACGGCTTTTTCATCGGCGGATCCCTGGCAATGAGCGCGGCAGCGCTCGGCTACCTCGCCGTCGATTCCATTGGCCCAACTCTGTATGGCTTGCGCCTGCTGCAGGGTGTGAGCTTTGCGGCGGCCTTCACGGCATCGACCACGCTGGCTGCCGAGTTGGCACCACCCGATCAGCGGGCACAGGCGTTGGGTTTGTTCGGGGTGTCCACATTGCTGACGCACGCCCTGGCACCGAGCATCGGCGAAGAGATCATCCATCGTTTCGGTTTCACCGCTCTCTTCGTGACGGCTGCCGTATTCTCGATCGCTCCGATGTGGTTGTTGCGTACCGTGCCTCGTATCACCGCTCGGAGCCATGGCTCGCACAAGGCTGCTGGCCGCCTACCGCGCGTCCACTGGGTCGTGGCTGTGGTGATGACGTTGTGCGGAATGGGTTTCGGGTGTGTCATGACGTATACGCCGACATTCGTGCACGACCAGGGACTCGGCCGCATCAGTTTCTTTTTCGGTTCCTATACGACGACGGCAATCGGCACACGATTGTTTGGCGGTGGTCTCTCCGATCGCATCGGCCGCGGCACCGTCATTCTCCCCGCTCTGGTCGCTCTTTCACTTGCGATTGTCGGCATCTCACAATCGTATTCCGTGCCAATGCTGATCGCGTCGGGCGCACTGTTCGGGATCGCCCAGGGTGTCAGCTATCCAACGCTTCACGCCTATCTCGTCGATACCTGTCCCGGCCCTTTGTTGGGACGGGCGCAGGCCCTGTTCAACGGAGCGTTCAATCTGGGCGTGATGAGCAGCGCGCTCATCTTCGGGCAAATCGCCGACCTTCTCGGACAGCGCCCGATGTTCGTCATCGCTGCCTGTACACCGCTTGCTGCCAGCATCGTGTTCCCGTTCGCCCGCCGCGCGGAAACCATCCACCGGCCTGCGCCAGACGGAAGGTCAGGGTTGGTTGGGTGATGCACTTTCGGATTGGTCTGGCATCTTTCCCGAACTCCCATTTTCTCGTGCTTTGTCTCGCCCCAACTCGGCATCCAGCCGTTTGAAACGGGATTCGAGGGCCTCGAAACTCCTGGTCATCTGCTCGGCCAGTTTCGCGAACTGCTCGAGTTGCTGATCCGCGCGCTCACGAGCAACCCGAGCAGCCTCCAGCCGTCGCGTCAGCTCCTGCACCTGAATATCGGACACTCGGTCCTCCCTTGCCTCGGGAGACAGAGACCGCACGAAGACGATACCGGCGATCAGGCCGAGAAGGAATCCAAGCCCCAAGCCGGATGCAAAGCGAGTACGCCACATGAGAGCACTCTGGTCGCATACGCCTGGCCGTACCGCAACAAGGAACGATCGCTTGCCAACTCACAAGAGCGGCGAGGACGACCCGGGCAGTCGGAGACGCGATCGGGTCCCCTCCGCAGCCATACGGTTGCCACTCGTCCCTGTCTCACCGCTCGAAGATGAGGAAGTATTGGTATTCCAGAAAGGTGGGTTCGGCGATCAGACGGAGTCCGGCTGCCGCTGCTTCCTGGATCACCACCTCGCGCGCCAGTTTGTGGTCCACCGGCGGACCCACCGGCAATTCCTTCTTGTGATAGTCGACGATGGCCACACGCCCGCCTGCAGCAAGAGACTGCCCCAGTCGTTCCAGATATCGAATACGATCGGGGAAATGGTGGTAGGTGTCGACAATCAGGATGAGGTCCACTCGATTCGAAGGAATGCGTGCATCGTCGGGCGGGGCCAGAATGGGAACGACGTTTTTCAGGCCATCTTCAGATAGCCTCTGATTGAGACGATCGAGCTGTCGTGGTTCGACATCCACAGCATAGACAACACCCGCCGGTACGGCTCTTGCCAGGCGGCGTGTAAAATATCCGGGTCCACAACCGATATCTGCCACTGTTGCATCCGGGTGAAGGCGCAAAGCCGCGATCACTTCATCCGGTTTCTGCCATGCGTCACGGGTGCCCGCTTCGAGTGATTCAATATAGGCATCGACGTCCGCGGGACCATGTCGATCCCGATTCACGTCGTGAGACGGCAAGATGCGCCCACCAGTCGGGTCCGCCTGCGTTACGACGGAGTGTTGGTGAAATGACAGCGACGAACAACCGCCCAGTCCAACAGCAGACACGGCCAGCACTGTCACCAGAAGTCCACGCATATCATCTCTCCAAAACCTCTTTTCCAGCAATTTCGCGCAGTAGATTTCTCGCCTCATCACGCTGGCGCAGTTTCCCATCTCGCTCTGCAATGACAATCGCCTTTTTCAGTAGCGGGACACTGCGTGCGGGCGATCCCTGGTCTCTGTAGAGCTGTGCCAGTTCGATGCGCGCACCGACGGCTCGATCTGGTTCCAGATCGATGGCACGGGTGAGATATTCCTCTGCCTTCGTCTGACTACCACCGAGCAGTCGCGGCAATTGGCGGTAGAGCCCACCACGCGCCGCCAACGCATCGGCATGGTTGGGATTGAGTTCGAGGGCACGGTTCAATTCGCCGTTGATTTTCAGCAGATTGATGGGATTTGGCGTCGCTCCATCCAACAGGAGGAGTCGCCCCTTGTTTGCAAAGCGGGCGTAGTGTGCATCTGCATTGTTGTCGTCGAGGGCAAGTGCCTGTTCGGCCAACCGCAGCCCCTCCTCGTACTCTGCCCGTCGGATCTTCTGGTCTGTTTCTTCCTCGCCACGATGCAGACATTCCAGGGACCGCTGCACAAACGCCTGAATGCTCTTCTGTTTGTCCTGCTCGTCAATCGGCTCCGCGTGTGATGTCCCTGCAAGAACGCCTGTCAGGCACAGCGCAGGCACAATCACCCACAAGCAACGGATGGGACGCGCCGAAGGCAGCTTTGCTCGTCGGAGGGTTGCCACTGCCGGCATCCCATAGCAGGAGTGGCGATCTCCTGAAAACCGGAATTGCCGTGGTCCCGTGGACAGTTACCAGCTTTCGAACCCGTGCTGCTGCAAGACGTCGCATCCCGTACTCGATCGAGGACAGCCGCCAAAACCGA
Source organism: uncultured Binatia bacterium (SeqCode) (assembly GCA_964515725.1). Taxonomy (GTDB): domain Bacteria; phylum Desulfobacterota; class Binatia; order HRBIN30; family HRBIN30; genus CAZEWD01. The sequence goes on along the minus strand of CAZEWD010000001.1, from coordinate 8,239 downwards.
AAGATTCTCCCAGGCCCCGGTGGCACCGGCGGTGGCCATTCTTGCGTCCCTGAGGCTGTACGCACGTGGGATCCGCTGGGATCGAACCTCCCGGTTCGGAGGTGGCGGAAAAGCTCTCGCGCATGACGTTACCACAGCGGGTGCCAGCGGTCAGGCTACGCCTGGCCGCCATGGGCGACGGCCGCACGGTATGACGAGGGACGCGCTACGCGCCAGAACCGACCTGTACGCCGGCCAGGCGTTCCAGTGCCTCGACGAGCGCTTGCACACCCAGTTCACTTCCCCCGGCTGCCTCGATCGCATGAAACAAATGTTGGACCATCGCGGTACCGGGGAGAGGTACGTTCAGTTCGCCGGCAAGCTCCATGACGAGGCGCAGATCCTTCTGCTGTAGGCGCACGAAGAAGCCAGGAGCAAAATCACGGCGCAACATTTTCGGTCCCTGGTTACGGAGGTTCCATGAATCGGCCGATCCGCCCGAAACAGCCTCGAGTACCCTCTCCGTATCGACGCCGGCTCGCGTCGCCAGAACGAGCGCTTCGACCACCGATTGCAGCGTGAGAACCCCAGCAACCTGGTTGCAGAGTTTGGTGATCTGACCATGGCCCTGTGGCCCGATATAAGTGATCTTCTGCCCCAACGCCGACAACACAGGCCGGCAACGCTCGAACACATCCTTGTAACCGCCCACCATGATGGAGAGAGTGCCCGAGATGGCGCCGATCTCACCACCGGAGACCGGGGCATCCAGTAAATCAACCTTCCGATCCAGCAACACCCGCGCCATTTCACGGGTTGCGGTGGGTGAGATCGTGGACATATCGATCACCGTGGTGCCGGCGCGCGCACCCTCGATGATACCCTGGGGACCGAGAATGACGGTCTGGACATCATTCGTGTCCGGCAACATGGTGACGACCGTCTGGGACCGCTCCGCCACATCCGCGGGCGAACTCCCCCGTTCTGCGCCTGCCTGAACGATCTCATCGACCTTTGCTCGTGTCCGCGAGAACGCAACCACAGGGAACCCCGCCTTCAGGAGATTCACCGCCATGGGCCGCCCCATGATACCGAGGCCGATGAAACCGATACGTTGCATGATGAGAACACTCCTCTTTCGCCACGGAATCAGGCACCTCTTCGGTCGAATCCCGCGCCAGATCACGACGCACGTACAGCGTCAGATCAACTCGATTGCCGCGGCGACGGCCTTGGAACGTCCGAAGGCATGTAGGAACCACGCGAGGAAATACTTGCGCCGGATTCGGGCCAATACGTCCTCGATCGCAGGACGTTCGAGGATCGGGCGGGCACGCGCCGCCAGTGCGCCACCGCCAAAATCGACGGACACCTCGGAATTCTCCAGAAGATTCCGGTACCAGTTCGCCTCGTCCCCGCGGACGTGCTGCACGAGGAGCCGGGTCGGACCATCTACCACGAACCAGACCTTTACTCGTCGTAGCTGGCCGGTTTTCCGCCCTGTCGTGGTCAGAAGGACCGTCGACTTCGTGGTGACTGCTCTCAGATCCATGGACTTGCTCGTGCTTCACGCCTCCAACGTCTGTTTGACGGCTTCCAGGTAGGCGCGCAAACCATCCGTTGCTTCGCGCTGGACGATTGGTCGGACCAGTGGTTGCAAGAGGCGTGGCACGGGCATTTCCGGCGCCATCATCTGGTGCAGAGTGATTTCAGTGCTCTTGGTGCCCTTGCTGCGCAGGTGAATCGTTCCTTCGACGTCCGTGTTGTCCTTCTTCCCGCCGATACTCTTGTAGGTGATTTCGTTTTTGCCGTTGCCCTCGTACTGCGCCGTGTATCGCACCACGAGCGAAATTGGGCCGGAAGATTTCTCTTCGTACTGGAAGTGATACCTGTCCCCACCCAAAGCCTTGCAACTGTCCAAACCGGGAATGAGACGTGTCGTCCCGACGACATCCCACAGGTGCTCGTAAACTTCCGCCATGGGTCTTTTCACAGTCACGGAGTACTCCGTTTCCGTTGGGAACTTTGGCACAGTTCACCTCCTTGTTCAGAGATCGGATCCGCTTCGACTTCTGTCTTTAACACCCTCGCCCGGGACACCGTCAATCAACCGTGGCAACATCTCGCACGAGATCACTTCTTCCGGGCGATGCTGAGGCCATCCCCCACGGGCAGTATCACCACCTCGACGCGCTCATCTTGCGCAGGGAATGCATTCTGATCACGCAACGCCCGCGTCTCTTCCGCGTTGTTTTCCGGGTCTGCCCCGGCACCTCGCCAAAGGACATTGTCGAAGAGGATCAGGCCATTCTCTCGCAAGCGTTGTAGAATTTCCTCGTAGTAGGCCCGGTAGTTCACCTTGTCCGCATCCACGAAGGCAATATCGAACTGAGGCCCTGAGGCCAGCGTACGCAGGGTTTCCAGGGCAGGACCGATTCGCAACTCGATCTTGTCAGCGACACCGGCTTTCTTCCAGAAGCGTCTGGCTATGCCCGTCCACTCCTCGTTGAGGTCGCAGCAAAGCAACTTGCCGTCCTCAGGCAGACCACGCACAACCGCCAAAGAACTGTAGCCCGTGAACGTACCCACCTCGATGGCATTCCGCGCACCTATGGCCCGTGTCAGCAGTGTCATGAACGCGCCCTGTTCCGGCGAGATCTGCATGCGCGCAGCCGGTCCGAGAGCATCCGTTTCTGCCACAAGTTCTGCCAGGATAGGGTCTCGTTCGCTTCGCTGGCGCAACAGATAGGCGTATAGGTCGGACGTCAGAGAAATGTATTTATGGACCATACGGCCTCCCAGGTGATTCGAAACGTGTACGAAATTGATGGATCAGTACAGCACAGCGGTGAGGGAACGGTTATCCACAGCGCATCGCCACGCCGCATCGATCTCCGCCTTCGACAACCGCACAACCCAACGCTCAGCCTCCTCCGGAAGTGGAAATCCAGACAGGGTTCCCTCCGACAGAGCGAGCGCCCGTTCCAGTCGACTCTGTGCAAGGGAAGCGTATCGGTAACGCAACTTTTTGCGCGCTCGGGACAATTCCTCCGGGGTAAAGCCCTGTTCGGCGCCTTTTTGGCAGACATCGAGGACGGCTTGCCGCAAGCGATCTGCGGATGAACGAGCCGCGCTGGCCGATAAGGTCGCCACGGCCCAATCTGGTCCCCAATCCAGGGAGGCTGACACGTCATACCCCAGACCCAGTCTTTCCCGGATCTCCTGAAAGAGGCGACTGTCAGGATCCGCGCCGACGATGTCGAGCGCGAATCCGACTGCGATCAGGGTCCGCGGTTCGGGTGACACCGACATCATGTGAAGCAGGAAAGATTGCTTTGCGTCTCCACGGACACGCAATCGGGATTCCGTGCCGAACTGAACTCGTGGAATCCCACCTGCCGCCGATGTTTTGCCGTGGCAAAATTGGTGACGGGCGGCCGACCGCACCGTATCGAAGCTCACACCGCCCACCAGGGAAAGGACCGTGCGGTCATGCGTGAATTGACGTCGTAGGAAGCGGCTGACATCTGCGGCCTGCATCGCGCGCAGGCTCGCCATGCAGCCCCACACCGGCCGTCCCAGAGCTCCCCGGAAAAAGGTGCTCCATGACCTGGCATGTAACCGTTCGACGGGGTCGTCGATGCGGCCGCGGATTTCATCCATGACGACACGGCGTTCCTTGCGGAAACGGTCTTCGCGGATATCGCTGCGGTAATACTGATCCGCCAGCAGGGCCAACGCTTCAGGAACATCCTCGTTGAAGACCTCAAAAGTCAGTGAAATCGTTTCATAGCCCGTATCCGCATTGTGTTCGCCGCCAAGTTCCGCAGCGCGCCGGTTGAGCGCGACCTGATCAAGGTTCGTCGTTCCCTGAAAGAGCATGTGTTCCGCCATGTGAGCGATGCCAGGGTGTGAGCCATCAAATCGCGCCCCAGCACGGATGCTCAGGGCAATCGCCGTCAATGGACCGGGGTTGTGCTGGTAGAGAACACGTAATCCGCGGTGGGTAAAGCGCCGGAGAGGAACCATATCCGCGCAGTAGCGAAGGCCAACGCCACAGACAATGGAACGCAGATCCGTGGAGTTGATTCGAGGGACCTACGCCGCGACGAAGTCCAGCGCGCGCTGCAGATCCGCCGGAGCAAGCAATTCTTGATCGTGCAACAGTTGCAGCAGGCGGCGTACCCCCAGAACACGGTGTACTCGCAGACCCTCACGTGCCAGCGCTTCGCTTCCACCCTGTTCGCGATCGACCACGACCACGATGTCGTCAGCGGCAAGGCCTGCTTCGCGTAAAGGGCGGATGGCTTCGAGCTTCGCTCCACCCGTCGTCACCACATCGTCGACGACCAAAGCTCGCTGCCCCGAAGTAAAGACCCCTTCCACCTGTTTCTGGGTGCCATACGACTTCGTTTCCTTGCGCGGATAGACGAGGGGGCAGTCCGCCTGTAACGACATGGCGACCGCCAAGGGCAGCCCCGCGTAGGGAATTCCTGCCAGGCAATCGTACTGCAGCGTAGCCGTGACGCGGAGCATCGCGCCGGCGAGTTGCCGGAGGACCGACGGGTATCCGATCACAAGCCGGAGATCGATATAAAACGGAGAGTGACGTCCGTCTTTGAGGACGAAATCCCCGATGCGAACAGCCCCGATGCGGTACAGGGCAAGCGCTAGACGCGCATCCTCCTCAAACGTCATGCCTGCTCTGCACGGCGTTGACGGCGTCGCACCAACCACATCGCGACCGGAAGAAGGAGTGCCGGCAAGGGATTATCCAACGGGACACGACCGGTTTCCGAATCGATTCGACAACCACACCCCCCACCACCACCATGGCCTGAAGAGGTGGGAGTAGCTGTCCTCACTGCCGGCGTGGGCGTGCCGCTGGTACCGGTCGCGGTGGGCACGACATTCGTGGCCGTCGCCGTGGCGATGCCGCTCGTGGAAGTTGCCGTAGGCAAGGCTTCCGTCTGTGTCGGGGATGGCGGTGTTGAACTCGCTGTTGCCGTCAGTGTTGCGATCGGACGTGTCGGCGTCGGTGTATTCGTTGGCGCCGGTGTCGGTGTCTCCGTCGGTGTCTCGGTTGGCTCTTCGATCGTCGGTTCGGGGGTCGAGGTCGGCAAGGGCTTCGTGGCCATCGGATTGCGGGCGGAATACGTATCGACCTGGCTGTTCGTGTCATCCGGCGTCAAACGGCCAAATGACTGGAACACGATGCGTTCGCCGTTACCACTGATTGTGGCGCCGAAGCTGTCTCCGTCTGACGGAGATCCATCAGACGTAATGCTTACGAGCCTGATCTCACCATCTGCCAGATCGACCACGAAGATGTCGTCATGGTCATTGGTGTCGTTGTCAACGAGATTGTCCGCCGCCGACTGGAAGACGACGAAACGGCCGTTCGTGGAAAGACCAGGGGCCAGCGCGGGCGCGTTGGCCGCTTCCCCCCAGGAGTTTTTTGAAATGAGGCGGGTCGTCCCGGCTGCACGGTCACGCAAGAAGAGGTTCGAAATCCGGCCGGTTGGAATTTCGTCGAGATTCGTTGCCTTTGACGCAAAGACGACGAAACGGCCATTTCCGCTGATCGACAATACGGCAAGATCGCTCTGGCTCGGTCCGTTGGCCTGTTCACCCGAGCTCGATACACTGACACGCTCGATCGCGCCGGCGCAACGGTCCCGGACAAAGACGTCGCGTGCTTGATTCGTATCGCCCCTTACGAGGTTGCGCGCATCAGAAAAGAAAGACCCGGCACAGCCGTCCTCCGCACTGACCGGCCCGGCACTCGGCCCGTTGGCCGTCCGAGTTTCCGGTGAACCAATGCTGGTCAGCGTCAGGACCTCGATCCGGTCGGTACTGCGGTCGTAGACGAAAATGTCACTTGCCTCATTGTCATCGTGGTCAACGAGATCATCTGCCTGGGACGCAAAGACCACATAGCGACCATCCCGGCTGATCGCCGGGGGGAGATCGGGAACCGCTCCGCCGCCGTAACCCCCTCGCGCCAGACTCAGGATCCGGGTCTGCCGGCTGGAACGGTCGTAGACGAAAATATCAGGGACGGTGTTGAAGTCGCCCGTTACGAGATTGTTCGCCGCCGAGCCAAACACCACGATATTCCCGCTTGCGTCCAGAACAGCAGGAAAACTGTTGTCGTTGGGATCCCGTCCAAGAAAGGACAAACTCACCCGTTCGACGGTGCCAAACACCATATCTGCAACGAAAACATCTGCTTTGCCATTCCTGTCGCCGGGGACGATGTTGGAGGCCGCACTCAGAAAGACAATGGCCGTCCCATCTTCATTGGCGCGGGCCTGCAGACTCGGCGCATCGGGATTTCCCCCACCCATGGCCACGTCGATGCGCTCGATCTCCTGAGCATGGCAAAAGCCAGCCGCCAGCAGCGCGCTGGCTGCCACCAACCCTTGCATGGCACCTCGCCAATTTCTGCGCCCGACGCGCCCCTTCACACTCATCCAACATGCCTTTCGCCGCATCCGCTTGACCTCCGAAGCCGCGCATCCGCATAGCACAGGAGCTGCAACACGAACAATGAGGTGGCCGGCTGGCAGCCCCGGCCTCGCTGTGCGAGTATTCAGCGACATCCCGGAGATCTTCCCGCCCAATGACCCTGAATGCAATCGAAGTCCGAACTCTCAGCCACCAATACGGTTCCCGCCTGGCACTGGCAGACGTCACCTTCCACGTGGAACGTGGTGAAATCTTTGGTCTCCTCGGCCCAAATGGAGGAGGCAAGACGACTCTTTTCCGAATCCTCTCGACGCTTGCCCGCGCCACATCAGGAGAAGCTCTGGTTTTCGATTCCCCGTTACGCGATGCCGCTGCTGCACGCCGTCACCTGGGTGTCGTCTTCCAGCACCCCAGCCTCGATGGCAAGCTGACAGTCCACGAGAATCTCGTCTGCCATGGCCATCTGTACGGAATCAGTGGCCCGCTTCTACACTCGCGTTGCGATGAGTTGCTGCATCGCCTCGGACTCGCAGATCGCGCAAGTGATCTGGTCGAGACACTCTCAGGCGGTCTGCAGCGCCGTACCGAGTTGGCCAAAGCCCTGCTCCACCGCCCTCCCCTGCTTCTTCTCGACGAACCGAGCACGGGTCTCGATCCTGGTGCCCGGCGTGATTTCATGAATTATCTCCTGCAATTACGCCAAACCGAGGGCATGACGATCGTATTGACGACGCACTATATGGAGGAAGCAGAACGCTGCGATCGTGTGGGCATCCTGCATCAGGGACGTCTCATCGGCGTGGCCTCACCCGAAGAATTGAAGGCGGCCGTCGGCGGCGATGTGATCGTCATCCAGACACCAAACGCGAGCGAACTGCAGGAAAAACTGCGAGTGAAATTCAACTGCGCGGCTTCCGTAGTCGATGGAACGCTGCGGCTGGAACGCTCGCGTGGCCATGAGTTCGTGCGCGATCTGGTGGAAGCGTTTCCCCACGACGTAACCCACCCTCGAAGATGTTTTCATCCATCTTACGGGGCACCGCTTCTGGTCGAACGAAACAGTCGCACATTGACTGTGGACGAAGCTCGAACCCAGCAAAGGACACTTATGCTGACGTCAGAAGGTCAAAGCGCCGAGGTCCGACAGACCCATCGCTTCAGTTTTCCACCTCTGCTTCTCCCAATTTTCGCCCTTTGGCGGCGCGAGATGGTACGCTTCATCCGTCAGCGCAGCCGCTTGAGCGGGGCGTTCCTGCAACCTCTCGTCTTCTGGCTTCTGTTGGGTGGTGGTCTCAATGCATCGTTTCGACCTGCCGGAACGCCTGGCGACACGAGCTACATGGGGTACTTCTATCCCGGTACGATCGCCCTGGTCCTTCTCTTTACGGCAATTTTCGCCACCATCGCCACAGTAGAAGATCGCAAATCCGGCTTTCTCCAGGGAGTGATGGTGGCGCCGATCCCGCGCTGGGCGATCACTACGGGTCAAGCTCTAGGAGGGACCTCCCTCGCCGTACTGCAAGGGATTCTCTTCCTGCTTTTTGCGCCTTTTGCTGGAATCCCTCTCACTCTCGAAGCGGTCGTCGCCAGCATTCTGGTGATGACAATCATGGCCCTGGCACTGACCAACCTGGGTCTGATCATCGCCTGGCGCACCGAATCGACACAGGGATTCCATGCCATCATGAACCTGCTGCTGCTGCCGATCTGGTTTCTATCGGGGGCTTTCTTCCCCGCCTCCGGAGCGCCTTTGCCCCTACGCGTTTTGATGACGGTCAATCCGCTGACC